>NZ_JBAUZA010000170.1:0-2912 GCF_049585075.1 Mycobacterium sp. | reverse complement strand
CTTCCTGCGCCGGGAGAAACTCGTGTTAAGGGCTGACCTGCTGCGGCCGTGGGCCAACTGGGTGACTCCCGAGGCTGAACGCACCCGCCGCTATGACACCTACTTCTTCGTCGGAGCGTTGCCGCAGGGTCAGCGCGCCGACGGGGACAACACCGAATCCGACCACGCGGGGTGGACCACCCCGCAGGCCGCCATCGACGATTTCGAGGGCGGGCGCTGCTTTCTGTTGCCGCCGACCTGGACCCAGCTGGGTTCGCTGGCCGGACGGACGGTCGCCGACGTGTTGGCCGTCGAGCGTCAGATCGTCGCCGTGCAACCGAACCTCGAAATCGACGGCGATAACTGGATATTCGAGTTCTTTGACTCCGACCGCTACCACCAAGCGCGCAAAGCCGGCGGATGGGGATGGCGGCTGTGAGCGAGTTCGTCAGCATCCACGTGGATGCAGCGCGCCCGGGCGTCGGAACCGTGGTGCTCTCGCGGCCGCCTACCAACGCGATGACCCGGCAGGTCTACCGCGAGCTCAGTCACGCCGCCGCCGAGGTCGCCCGGCGCGACGACGTCGCCGCGGTGATCATCTTCGGCGGCCACGAGATCTTCTCCGCCGGCGACGACATGCCGCAACTGCGCACGCTGGCCGTCTCGAAAGCCGAGACCTGGGCACGAGAGCGTCACGATGCCGTAGACGCCGTCGCGGCGATCCCCAAACCGACCGTGGCCGCGATCACCGGCTACGCACTGGGCGCCGGCGTGGGGCTTGCGCTGGCTGCCGATTGGCGGGTCAGCGGCGATAACGTGCGGTTCGGTGCGACCGAGATTCTGGCTGGTTTGGTGCCGGACGGCGTCGGTATGGCGCGGCTGACCCGCACGGTCGGTGTCAGCCGGGCCAAGGAGCTCGTGTACAGCGGTCGGTTCTTCGACGCCGAGGAGGCGCTGGCCCTGGGCCTGATCGACCAGATGGTGGCCCCTGATGACGTGTACGACGCCGCCGTGACCTGGGCCGGCCGGTTGGTCGACGGTCCGCCGTACGCGCTGGCGGCGGCCAAGGCCGGCATCGATGAGGTGTTCGAGCTGGCTGCCGACGCGCGGGTGGCCGCCGAACGACGCCGCTTTGTGCACGTGTTCGCCCACGCCACTAAGCTGGCCCCTCGTGACGAGGAGTTCGAAGGCCGCCGGTGACCCGGCGCCGCAACCGCATGCCACCGCCGAGCAGGTTGATGCCGCCCGCCACGACAGCAAGCTGGCCCAGGTGCTCTACCACGACTGGGAGGCGGAGAACTACGACGAGAAGTGGTCCATCTCCTATGACCAGCGCTGTATCGACTACGCGCGGGACTGCTTCGATGCCGCCGTCCCTGACGATGAGATCTACCGTCTGCCGTACGACCGCGCCCTCGAATTAGGTTGCGGCACCGGTTTTTTCCTGTTGAACCTGATTCAGTCCGGGGTCGCGCGGCGCGGTTCAGTCACCGACCTGTCACCGGGCATGGTCAAAGTCGCCACCCGCAACGGGCAGTCGCTGGGCCTGGATATCGATGGCCGGATCGCCGACGCCGAAGGCATCCCCTACGACGACAACACGTTCGACCTGGTCGTCGGGCATGCCGTGCTGCACCACATTCCCGACGTGGAGCAGTCACTGCGCGAGGTGATGCGGGTACTCCGGCCGGGTGGCCGCTTCGTGTTCGCCGGCGAGCCGACCACCGTCGGCAACGGCTACGCCCGCGCGCTGGCGGACCTCACGTGGAACGTCACCATCCGGGTTGTGAAGTTGCCCGGACTGGGTAGTTGGCGCCGTCCGCAGGCTGAGCTCGACGAGAACTCGCGGGCCGCGGCTCTGGAGTGGGTGGTCGACTTGCACACATTCGACCCGCGTGACCTGGAGAGGATGGCCACAGGCGCCGGCGCGGTCGACGTTGAGACATCCACCGTCGAGTTCACCGCCGCGATGCTGGGGTGGCCGGTCCGGACATTCGAAGCGACGGTACCGCCGGATCGGCTGGGCTGGGCCTGGGCGAGGTTCGCCTTCACCGGCTGGAAGACGCTGAGCTGGGTGGACGCCAACGTGTGGCGCCGGGTGGTGCCCAAAGGCTGGTTTTACAACGTCATGGTCACCGGGGTCAAGCCGTCCTGAACTTCGGGCTCCACGACGTTGCTTACCTGACATCGGAGGCGGGCTGCACCGCGCTGAGCGTCGTGGATGGGTTGCCCTTAACCGACCGTGTCGCCGAAATCGATGCTTTACGAAAGCAATTCGGCGAGCGGACGCCCGCGCTCGTCGAAACATCGTTGCTGAGGCGGCGCGCGGCGGACAAGCTGCCGGGTACCGGCGGTTGGCTGTTCACCGACGAGGCGCTGCAACAAGCCAGCGCCGCACCCGTCGCATCGCATCGGGCGCAACGACTGGCCGGTCGCGTCGTGCACGATGTGACCTGCTCGATCGGCACCGAACTCGCGGCGCTGCGCGACTCGGCGGCCCGGGTACTGGGCAGCGACATCGACCCGGTGCGGCTGGCGATGGCTCAACACAACCTGGTTGGCGCCGTCGACCTGTGCCGCGCCGACGCACTGCGCCCCGTGACTCGCGACACGGTGATACTGGCCGACCCGGGGCGGCGCGGTGGCGGACGCCGACGCTTCAACCCACGTGACTACCAACCTGCTTTGGACCGGCTATTCGACGTCTATCGCCGCCGTGAGTTAGTCGTAAAGTGCTCTCCTGGAATCGATTTCGACGCTGTGCTGAACCTCGGATTC
This sequence comes from Mycobacterium sp., assembly GCF_049585075.1. Taxonomy (GTDB): domain Bacteria; phylum Actinomycetota; class Actinomycetes; order Mycobacteriales; family Mycobacteriaceae; genus Mycobacterium. The sequence goes on along the minus strand of NZ_JBAUZA010000170.1, from coordinate 155 downwards.
GACGGCGAGATTGAGGTGACCTCATATCGAGGATCGGTGCGGGAAGCGTGCCTGTGGTCGACGGGATTGGCCGAGCGAGGAGTGCGCCGTCGAGCCAGCATCCTGGACCGCGGTGAGCAGATCACCGACTCCGAGCCCGACGACTGCCCGGTGCG
>NZ_JBAUZA010000169.1:0-3658 GCF_049585075.1 Mycobacterium sp. | reverse complement strand
GCGGCCAGCCCATCGGGTTTGGTCTGCAGCCCCGGCAGCGTCGACCATTTCTGGTCGCCGAGCGCACGCTGCAGCTCGGGTCGCACCGCGAGCACCACTGGCGAGGTAACCAGCGACCTGCTTTCGGCGATGGTTTCCTTACCCGCGGCGGCCGTCAGCCGCGCCGCCGACACCGAACTGCCGGGGATCCACAGCGCGGGTCGCTGGCCCAGGTCCGCAGGCCAGTTTCCGATGAATCCGCCGACGACGGCATCGGAACCGGTCGATTTGACGCTGACTGCCACGCAGTGGTCGCCGACCTGCGCACCGGATCCGTTGTACCGCTCCGCGAACTGCTGGACGTGATCGGCGATGGACGGGTCGGCGATCACCGCGACGTTCTGTTTGTCACCGGTGCAGCGCGCCGCGGAATGCGAGCGGTTGGACAACGCGTCACCGAAGAAGCGCCAGAGGATGACCCCGGCCACCACCACGACCACCGCGACCAACGCCGCGATCACACCGATGCTGACACCGCGCCGCCCGCCGTTGCTGCGGTGACCGCCCCGCCAGTCGGCCAGCCCCCGATGACCGCCGGTTGGCGGTGCGTCGGGCGGCTCCTGCCCTAGCCCCGCGAAGCCGGGGAAGTCATCCGCCGTGTCAACGTCGGCGGGATGTAGATCTTCCTCGCCGTGCTCGTCGCGTTCGGAGGGGTCGGTGTAGTCGAAATACCCTGAATCGTCGGCGAATTGGTCCGGGTAGTCGCCGGTTGGGTGATCGCCATAGCTTTCAGCAGGGATGTCGCCGGTGTCGGGCTCGTGGGAGTCGCCGATGTCGCCGACATCGTGGGGTTCGGAGTAGTCCTCCGACGGTTCGCTGGTGGGCTCGTCCGGATCCGGAGCTCTGTGCCTACCCATGCCGATGCTCTCTCGCGCGCCAGAAGTGTTTGCAGCGTCTAGTCATTGGGATGGTAAACGCGCGCCGAGCCGAAATCAGTCACCGGTCTGGGCCTTAAATTCGCGACGACGCCGGTGCAGGATCGGCTCCGTATAGCCGTTGGGCTGCTGGGTTCCGGACAGAATCAATTCCTGGGCAGCCAAGAAGGCGATGCTGTCGTCGAAGTTGGGTGCCACCGCCAAATATGCCGAGTCGCCGGCGTTCTGCTGGTCCACCATCGGAGCCATCCGCTCCAGGCTAGCCCGCACATCCTCTTCGGTGATCACGCCGTGGCGCAACCAGTTTGCCAGCAGTTGGCTCGAAATCCGCAGTGTGGCACGGTCTTCCATCAATGCGACGTTGTGGATGTCGGGAACCTTCGACGACCCCACGCCCTGGTCAATCCACCGCACGACGTAGCCCAGGATGGATTGGCAGTTGTTGTCGACCTCTTCTTTGATCTCCTCAGGAGCCCAGGCCAGCTCCTTGGCAAGCGGGATCGTCAGCAACTCGTCGATCGTGGCGCGCTTCTTGCCGGCCAATTCGCTCTGGATCGCGCCGACGTCGACCTGGTGGTAGTGCAATGCGTGCAGCGTCGCCGCGGTGGGGGACGGCACCCACGCGGTGCTGGCGCCCGCCTTCGGCTGTCCGATCTTCTGCTCGACCATGTCGGCCATCAACTCGGTCATCGTCCACATGCCCTTGCCGATCTGGGCGTGGCCGGCGAACCCGGCCGCCAGGCCCGTGTCCACGTTGTTGTCCTCGTAGGCCAAGATCCACGGCTGGCTCTTCATGGTGCCCTTACGCACCATCGGGCCGGCCTCCATCGAGGTGTGGATCTCATCGCCAGTGCGGTCCAGGAAACCGGTGTTGATGAACACGATCCGGTCGGCGGCAGCCTTGATGCACGCCTTCAAGTTGAGTGTGGTGCGCCGTTCCTCGTCCATCACACCGACTTTGAGCGTGTTCTGCGGCAGTCCGAGCACGTCTTCGACCCGACTGAACAGTTCGGTGGTGAATGCGACCTCATCGGGGCCGTGCATCTTGGGCTTGACGATGTAGATCGAACCGGTGCGGCTGTTGACCAGCGGACCGTTGTCGTCGGTGGACTTGAGCCCATGAATCGCGCACAGACCGGTGAACAAGGCGTCCTGGATTCCCTCGAACACCTCTTCTTCTTGGTCACCATTGTTGATAACGATCGCGTCGTTGGTCATCAGGTGGCCGACGTTGCGAACAAACAGCAGGCTGCGGCCGGGCAGCGTGAACTCATCGCCGCCTGGTGCGGTGTAAGTGCGGTCCTGGTTGAGCACTCGAGTGAACGTGTCGCCGTCCTTGTCCACCTTCGCGGACAGATCGCCCCTGTTCAGGCCAAGCCAGTTGCGGTAGGCGCGGGTTTTGTCGTCGGCGTCGACGGCAGCCACCGCGTCCTCGAAGTCGATGATCGTGGTGATCGCCGACTCCAGGACCACGTCCTTGACGCCGGCCGCGTCGGTCTTGCCGATCGGCGATTTCGGGTCGATCAAGATCTCGATGTGCAGCCCGTGGTTTTGCAACAACACCGACCAGCTGGGGGAGCCGAGCTCGCCGCTGTAACCGACGAACTGGCCCGGGTTGGCCAGGCCACGATCGTGCTCGTCGTCTTGCAGGCTGACAAGCAACCGGCCGTCGTCGATCTTCAAGCCGGCGGCGTCGGCCCACGAACCCGACGACAACGGCACGGCGTCGTCGAGGAACTTGCGCGCGTAGGCGATCACCTTGTCGCCGCGGACCTTGTTGTAGCTCGTGCCCTGCTCGGCGCCGTCGGTTTCCGGGATGACGTCGGTGCCGTAGAGCGCGTCGTACAGGGAGCCCCAACGGGCGTTGGCCGCGTTGAGGGCGAAGCGGGCATTGGTGACCGGGACCACCAGCTGCGGGCCGGCCGTTGTGGTGATCTCGGGGTCGACGCCGGCCGTGGTGATGGAGAAGTCGTCGGGCTCTGGCACGAGATAGCCGATTTCGGTGAGGAACTGCCGGTAGGTTTCCGGGTCTATCGGTTCGATGACGTGATGCCGGTGCCACTTGTCGATCTGTGCCTGCAACTGGTCGCGGCGTGCCAGCAGCTCCTGATTTCGCGGATGCAGGTCCGTGACGACCTTGTCGACGCCCGCCCAGAAACTGTCGGGGTCGATGTCGGTGCCCAGCAAAGCCTCGCTGTTGACGAAGTCATACAGCTCCTGAGCGACGCGCAGGTTCCCCACCGACACCCGATCCGTCATCTTTCTCCTCCGCGTTAGCCTCATGACGTTTTGTCCAGCCTACCGGCCAGTAGTCCGAATTCCGGTACCCGGGCGGCCTGCAGCAGCAGGTCACACCGGTCTAGCAGCGCTGCCCGCAGCGGCGCAGCACGCGCAGCGATGGCCCTCTGGCAACGCACGTACTCGGCGCGGCCGGCGGGGTTCTCGACGGCGATCGGTGCATACCCGTAGCTGCGTAGGTCGTACGGGCTGGCTCGCATGTCGATTTCGCGCGCGGCTGCGGCCAGGTCCAGGCAGTCCAGCAGCAGCTCGGAGTCGATCAGCGGGCTCAATTTGTAAGACCATTTGTACAGGTCCATGTTGGCGTGAAGGCAACCGGGCTGCTCCCAGTCCTGCTGGGTGGCACGGCTGGGCGAGCCCACGTTGCGGAGGGCCATGTCGGCTTTGAAGGCAGCACTGAAGAACCGGAAGGCGTCGAAGTGGCTGCAGCGCAGCGGCCCGGCGAC
>NZ_JBAUZA010000168.1:0-1759 GCF_049585075.1 Mycobacterium sp. | reverse complement strand
CGGCGCGCGTGCGCGAAGAGATTCTCTCGTCGTCGGCGATCAGGGTGCCGTCCACATCGCAGGCGATCAGGGCAGGCAGGGTCACTGGGCCGATCCGCCTTCGCAGCCAGCGATCAATGTATTCCGCTCTGGGTTTCCCCCGGCCGTGTCACGCCGTCGGTTCCGCGCTTCTGAAGGCGCTGTTGCAATTCGGCGAACCGGATCGCCTGGGAGTTTTCCCGAGTCGGCGCGCTGCCGCCCAGCCGCCGCGGGACCCAAAACTCGCCCGCCGGATGCGGATACTCCTCCTGCACCCGGTACAGCATCTCGTTCATGGCTTCGCGGAGCACGGCGTTGAGTTGTTCGGGGGTGCCCTGCGGGGGCAGCGGCCGGCCGGCGGCCACAGTGATCGGGACCTTGTTGCGAAACACCTTCTTTTCGTGATCTTTAGGCCATATCCGGTGGGCGCCCCAAACGACCATCGGGATTATCGGCACCCGCGCCTCCAAGGCCATCCTGGCTGCCCCGGTCTTGAACTCGCGAAGTTCGAAACTGCGGCTGATGGTGGCCTCGGGATGCATGCCGATGAGTTGGCCCTCGCGCAGCCGCTGCACGGCTACCTCGAACGCTTCGTGCCCCTGCTTGCGGTCCACCGGAATGAGCCTGGCGTGCTTGATGACGTAATTCGCCGCCTTCACGTCGGCCATCTCGGCCTTGATCATGAAGTACATCCGCCGGCCCCGCTCCCGCACGGCAAACAATGGCGGAAGCCAGTCCAGGTAGCTGGTGTGGTTCTGGGCAAGTATCGCGCCGCCCCGCAGCGGAATATTTTCGAGGCCCTGGAACGTGAACTTGGTTCCGTTCATCGCAACGACCGGCGGCACGATCCACTCACCGAATCGGTAAAACGGTTCTGCCATGATCGGAGCTCCTTTCGTTCAACTCGGCGCCGCTCCTTCGCCCCCGACGCGTACCCCGAGCGCCCTTCGCCGAGCTACTGACCGCGCTCCGCGCGTCGACGGTCGCGCTCAGCCTTTTCAGTTTCCTCAAGATTCTTTGCTTCCGCTACCGTAGGTGCGCTGCCGCCAAGCCGGTGCGGTACCCAGAACTCGCCTTCGGGGTGGGGATATTCCGCCTGGACGCGATGCAACAACGTCGTCATTTCGTCGCGTAGCGCCGCGTCAAGCTGCTCGACGTCACCGTCGGCCGGCAACGGCTTGCCTGCCGCGACGACGACCGGGATCTTTTTGCGGCCCACATTCCGCGGGTGGTCCTTGGTCCAAATCCGCTGCGCACCCCACACGATCAGCGGAATCATCGGGACGCTGGCCTCCAGCGCCATCCGCGCTGCCCCGGTCTTGAACTCCTTGAGTTCGAAGCTGCGGCTGATCGTCGCCTCAGGCATCAGGCCGACCACCTCCCCGGCGCGCAGCAATCGCACCGCCTCGGCGTAGGCCTCGCCCCCGGCTCCGCGGTTGACCGGGATGGTCTTGGTGTGTCTGATCAAGAAGTTGACCACCTTCACCTGCTGCATCTCGGCCTTGATCATGTAGCGGATGCGCCGCCCGCGGTAATGCACAGCGAGCGCGGCCGGCAGCCAGTCCACGTAGCTGGTGTGGTTGATCGCCAGCACCGCCCCGCCGGTTCGCGGGATGTTTTCCAGGTTCTGGTAGGTGATCTTGGTGCCGGTCGCCCTGACCAGGGCTTTAGCCGCGATCTCGAGAGTTCGGAAAACCGGCTGCATGCTGCTACTCCGGTGCGCTCGCCGGATCTGCCCGGC
>NZ_JBAUZA010000167.1:0-9963 GCF_049585075.1 Mycobacterium sp. | reverse complement strand
GGACGCGCTCGCGGCGGTCCGAGCCGAGCTTGGCGAACCAGCCGAGCCGCAGTCCGAGGACGACGCTGCGACGGCTGAGCGCAGCAACGATGAAATTGACGAAACCCCGTCGGCGAACACCGCAGATAACGTCTTCTGAATCGTTCCTGTGAGTGATCCAATACGCGCCCGACCTGCCCTGGCGATATTCCCCGCGATAACCTGGGTATAGGTTCACCACAAAGTTTCGCGCGTGAATTAGTCCGCTCTGAGCCCTGGAGCAGCCGCCTACGCAGGAGAGTGCAGGAGATTTCGATGACTTCAGCGACCGTTCCCGGTCTGGATACCGCGCCGACGAACCACCAGGGCTTGCTGTCCTGGGTGGAGGAGGTCGCCGAGCTCACCCAGCCCGATCGGGTGGTCTTCGCTGACGGTTCCGAGGAGGAGTGGCGGCAGCTCTGCGAGCAGCTGGTGCAGTCGGGCACCTTCAAGCCGCTCAACCCCAAGAAGCAGCCCAACTCCTACCTGGCGTTGTCAGACCCCTCCGACGTGGCGCGGGTGGAATCGCGGACCTACATCTGTTCCGAGCGCGAGATCGACGCCGGCCCGACCAACAACTGGATGGACCCGAGCGAGATGCGCTCGACGATGACCGACCTGTACCGCGGTTGCATGCGGGGTCGCACGATGTGGGTGGTGCCGTTCTGCATGGGCCCGCTCGGCGCCGACGACCCCAAGCTGGGCGTGGAGATCACCGACTCCGAATACGTCGTCGTCTCGATGCGCACGATGACCCGCATGGGCAAGGCCGCGCTGGACAAGCTCGGCGACGACGGCTTCTTCGTCAAGGCGTTGCACTCCGTCGGCGCACCTTTGGCGGACGGGCAAAAAGACGTCCCATGGCCGTGCAACGACACCAAATACATCACCCACTTCCCGGAAACCCGCGAAATCTGGAGTTACGGTTCGGGTTACGGCGGCAACGCGCTACTCGGTAAGAAGTGTTATTCACTGCGAATCGCCTCAGCCATGGCTCACGACGAGGGCTGGCTGGCCGAACACATGCTGATCCTCAAGCTGATTTCCCCGGAGAACAAGGCTTACTACTTCGCGGCGGCGTTCCCGTCGGCGTGTGGCAAAACGAACCTGGCGATGCTGCAGCCGACAATTCCCGGCTGGCGGGCCGAAACGCTCGGCGACGACATCGCCTGGATGCGGTTCGGCAAGGACGGCCGGCTCTACGCCGTCAATCCCGAGTTCGGCTTCTTCGGCGTTGCTCCGGGCACAAACTGGAAGTCCAACCCAAACGCGATGCGCACCATCGCCAAGGGCAACACGGTCTTCACCAACGTCGCTCTGACCGACGACAACGACGTGTGGTGGGAAGGCCTCGAGGGCGAACCAGATCACCTGATCGACTGGAAGGGCAACGACTGGGTTATCCGCGAGACGGAAACCAAAGCCGCGCACCCGAATTCGCGGTACTGCACGCCAATGTCGCAGTGCCCCACGCTGGCTCCCGAGTGGGACGACCCGCAAGGCGTGCCGATCTCCGGCATCCTGTTCGGCGCCCGCCGCAAGACCACGGTGCCGCTGGTGACCGAGGCCCGCGACTGGCAGCACGGGGTGTTCATGGGCGCCACCATGGGTAGCGAGCAGACCGCCGCCGCCGAGGGCAAGGTCGGCACCGTTCGCCGCGACCCGATGGCGATGCTCCCGTTCCTGGGCTACCACGTCGGTGACTACTTTCAGCACTGGCTTGACCTGGGTAAGAACTCCGACGAGTCCAAGATGCCGAAGGTGTTCTTCGTCAACTGGTTCCGCCGCGGTGAAGGTGGCAAGTTCCTGTGGCCGGGCTTCGGCGAGAACAGCCGGGTGCTGAAGTGGATCGTCGACCGCATCGAGCACAAGGTCGGCGGTCAGGAAACCCCAATCGGTGTCGTTCCGTCCGTCGACGATCTGGACTTGGACGGGCTGGATGTGGACCCCGCCGATGTGGAGAAAGCGCTTGTCGTCAACGCGAGCGAATGGCGCGAGGAACTGCCGCTGATCGAGGAATGGTTCGAGTTCGTCGGCGAGAAGCTCCCGACCGGCGTCAAGGACGAGTTCGAGTCGCTCAAGCAGCGACTGGCCGAAGCCGACTGACAGCAGTGTTCGCCGGGCCCTGCCCGGTCACCAAAACCCCGGGTCCGGTGACCCGGGGTTTTACTTTGCGGCAGGGTAGCCACATCCTAGGTATCGGCTAGCCAAACTTCTTGTTATGGTGGCGCTGACCAGCAAATTTAAGCCGCGATGCCCGACTTATTGGTAGGTCAGCTATGTTGCTGGATCATCGCTCGGACGGTATCTTTCGACACAGGGGGTGAAAGCGCCCTCGCAGGCTCCGACGATCCAGGGCATGGGCATATGACGAATACGGCCACCGGTGCGGTTGCCGCAACTGCGCCCTCGCGGCCGTTGTTTCGCCCATTGGCGATCGTCGCCGTCATCATCTGCCCGGCGCTGGTGGTGCGATTCACCGGCATCCACCCAACTCCGATCCTGGGCCTGGTCATCTATGGCGCGGCGGTCGTAGCGGCGAGTTTCGTGCTGGCGTGGGCTGCCGAAGCCGCCCAGATCGACGTGTCGGGTGGCCTGGCGGTCGCGGTGCTGGGTGTCATCGCCGTGCTACCCGAGTATGCGGTCGACTTGTATTACGCCTACACCGCAGGTCATGTCCCCGAGTACACCCAGTACGCCGCGGCGAACATGACTGGCTCGAATCGGCTGCTGATGGGTATCGGTTGGCCGGTCGTGGTTTTGATCAGCGTGCTGGTCGCGCGCCGGTCAACGGGCCGCAAGGTCGGCGCATTGGATCTTGATGTCAGCAACCGCGTCGAGATCGGCTTTCTGATGATCGCCGGCGTAGTCGCCTTCGCCGTACCGGTGACCGGCCGCATCCACATCGCTCTCGGCATCGTGTTGTTGGCCTGGTTCGGCTTTTACCTGTACAGACTGAGCCGCGGCGAGGTGGAGGAACCTGAGCTGGTCGGCACTGCCGCGGCGCTGGGAGCACTTCCGGACCGGGCTCGCCGCATCGTGGTGTGCACGCTGTTCATTCTTGCCGCCTCGGTAATTGTGACGTGCGCAAAACCGTTCGCCGAGAGCCTGATCGACGCCGGCACGCAGCTGGGCATCGATCGCTTCCTGCTGGTGCAGTGGCTGGCGCCGCTGTCATCGGAGGCACCGGAATTCATCATTGCCACCATCTTCGCGGCCAGAGGCAAGGGCCAGATAGCGATCGCGACGTTGATCTCGTCGAAGGTCAACCAATGGACCCTGCTGGTCGGGTCGTTGCCGGTGGCATTCGTACTGGGAGGTGGGGGCTCGTCGATTCAACTGGACGGCCGCCAAATCGAAGAGATGGTTCTCACCGCCGTGCAGACGCTGATGGGTGTGGCGCTGATCCTTGGGTTGCGGTTCCGCCGCTCGGCCGCCTGGGCGCTGCTTTGCTTGTTCCTCGTGCAATTCCCGATCACCTCGACGGAGGGTCGGGTCCTGCTCAGCGCTGCCTACGCGGTGATCGCTGTCGCCGCGCTAATCGTTAATCGCCGCCAACTGGCGCCAACGCTGTTGGCGCCGTTCGCCGGTCGCGCCAAGCTGCACGGCGGACACCCGCATCAGCATGCCGAACCGGTGCACGCGCGCTAACGATCAACCAGGCCCTTGACACCTGTCAAGTTTGGCGGCGGTACAGTCTGCGCATGCAGATCCGCGAGCATACTTCCGGTCACGGGGGCGCCAACAAACCCGCCATCATCCTCCATCCGTCCGGCGCGGTCGTCACCTTCGACGAGCTCGAAGCCCGCGCCAACCGGCTGGCGCACTACTTTCGCCGCGCCGGTTTGGTTGAAGGCGACGCCGTCGCGATCCTCATGGAGAACAACGAGCACATCCATGCGGTCATGTGGGCGGCCCGGCGCAGTGGCCTGTACTACGTGCCGATCAATACCCACCTGACCGCGCCGGAGGCCGCGTACATCGTCGACAACAGCGCCGCGAAGGCGATCATCGGGTCGGCCGCGCTGCGCAAGACGTGCGAAAACCTCGCCGAGCATCTCCCTGGTGGCCTACCCGATCTGCTGATGATCGCTGACGACGATCTGCCCGATTGGCAGCGGTACCCGGAATGCGTTGCCGATCAACCGGATACGCCGATCGCCGATGAACGCGAAGGCGATCTGCTGCAGTACTCGTCGGGAACCACCGGCCGGCCCAAGGGGATCAAGCGCGAACTGCCGCACGTCGCACCCGGCGAGGCGCCCGGCATGATGTCGGCACTGGTTGGGTTCTGGATGCACCCCGACGCGGTATATCTGAGCCCGGCGCCGCTGTACCACACCGCACCCTCGGTGTGGTCGATGACGGTGCAGGCGGGCGGCATCACGACCGTCGTCATGGAGAAGTTTGACCCCGAAGGCTGCCTTGATGCGATCCAGCGACACCGCGTCACCCACGGTCAATTCGTGCCGGCCATGTTCACCCGGATGCTGAAACTGCCTTCGGCAGTGCGTGATTCGTATGACCTGTCCAGCCTGCAACGGGTGATGCACGCGGCAGCGCCGTGCCCGGTTGAGATCAAGAAACAGATGATCGACTGGTGGGGGCCGATTGTCGACGAGTACTACGCCTCCTCAGAGGCGATCGGGTCGACGTTGATCAGCGCTGAGGAATGGCTCGCCCATCCCGGCTCGGTGGGTAAGCCGATGATGTGCCAGATCCACATTCTCGACGACGACGGCAACGAGTTGCCACCGGGCCAGGCCGGCGAAATCTATTTCGAGGGCGGCTTTTCCTTCGAATACCTCAACGACGTGGAGAAGACCGCGGCCTCCCGCGATAACCACGGTTGGGCAACCGTCGGCGACGTCGGCTACGTCGACGAAGACGGCTACCTCTACCTGACCGACCGCCGCCATCACATGATCATCTCCGGCGGCGTGAACATCTATCCGCAGGAAGCCGAGAACCTGCTCGTCACCCATCCGAAAGTTCTTGATGCGGCCGTGTTTGGGATTCCGGACGACGAGATGGGCCAGAGCGTCAAGGCCGCGGTGCAGACCGTCGACCCGGCAGATGCCACCGATAAGTTCGCCGACGACCTGATGGCCTGGCTGCGAGACCGCTTGGCGCACTACAAATGTCCGCGGTCGATCTCGTTCGAAGCACAGCTGCCGCGCACCGATACCGGCAAGTTGTACAAACACGAACTGGTCAAGAAGTATTCGGTGTGACGCTGCGCATCGTCGACGTGTCGGAGCCGGTCTCCGAGGTCGACGCTGCGCCATGTGCGGCCCCGGTAGTGGCCGTCGGGTCGCTTGGCAACGCCTCCGAATTCTGGTTGCAGCACGCAACATTCACCCTGACTGAGGACGACACGACCGACCGTCGGGCAATCACCGTACCGTCCGTCGATTCGGCGATCGCCGACCTGGCCGCTCGGATGAACCGGTGGCCGATCGCCGCAGCTGTATGCGACGACGTGCTGAGGTCAGTCGATACGGCCGGCCCGACGCTGGCCGGCGTGGTGACCGAGTCGCTGGCCTACTCCACATTGCAGGGCGGTCCGGAGTTCGCCCGGTGGCTGGCCGAACGCGGCCCGGCCCGCATGCCCGACATCGCCGATCCGGTGCAGGCCGACCGCGACGGCAACACGCTGCGGATCGCATTCAACCGGCCGCAACGCCACAACGCATTTTCCACCGATGCGCGCGCCGCGTTGCTGGAGGCGTTGGCTGTGGCGCAACTGGATCCATCGGTCGACGAGGTCGTGCTGACCGGCAACGGGCCATCATTCTGCAGCGGCGGTGACCTCGCCGAATTCGGCACGTTCAGCGATCCGGCGAGCGCGCATCTGGCGCGCACCCGCCACAGCCCGGCCCTGGCGCTCAATGCGCTGGTTACCCGACTCGGACCGGCCTGCCGCGCCGAGGTGCACGGGCAGGTGCTCGGCAGCGGATTGGAGATGGCGGCGTTTTGCGGACATGTGGTCTCCCGGCCCGACGCAGCATTCGGTCTACCCGAGCTGAGCCTTGGCCTGATCCCCGGAGCGGGCGGCACCGTCAGCGTGACACGGCGGATAGGCCGTTGGCGCACAGCGTATTTGGTGCTGAGCGGCCAAACGATCGATCCGGTAGTCGCACTGGCGTGGGGGCTGATCGACGCGCTGCGCTAATCACGAAGCGGGTTTTGCCAACTTCAGGCGTAGCCTTTCCAGCTGAGCCCACAGTGTGAGTTTCTCCTCAAACGTCAGCTCATCCGGTGGTATCTCGGCTATGCGGTCGAGCGCAGCATCCAACCTGTCAAACGCCGCGTAAATCGTCTTTGCTTCCGTTGACATCATGTGCGGAGGTTATCGCCGGCCACCGACAATTCGACGACACCGCCGAGTGGCCAGTTAATAGCCGCGATTCGCCAAAAACCGCGACATAACTGGCCACTCGGCCGGCGCCTACAGACCGCCCCGGGCTACCAGCTGTGCGGCAATGACATTGCGCTGGATCTCGTTGGTGCCCTCGCCGACGATCATCAGCGGGGCATCGCGGAAGTAGCGCTCGACGTCGTATTCGGTGGAGTAGCCGTAGCCGCCGTGGATGCGTACCGCGTTCAGCGCGATCTCCATCGCGACTTCGGAGGCGAACAGCTTGGCCATCCCCGCCTCCATGTCGGCGCGTTCGCCGCTGTCGTAACGCTCGGCGGCATAGCGGGTGAGCTGGCGGGCGGCGGTGAGTTTGGTCGCCATGTCGGCCAAGTAGTTGCCGACCGACTGATGTTTCCAGATCGGCTCACCGAAGCTCTCGCGCTGCTGGGCGTAGGCCAGCGCATCCTCCAGTGCCGCGGTGGCCACCCCGAGCGCCCGCGCCGCCACCTGAATACGCCCAGTCTCAAGGCCTTTCATCATCTGCGAAAAACCCTTGCCTGCCTGCCCGCCGAGAATCGCCGAGACCGGCGCGCGATAGCCATCGAACGACAGCTCACAGGTCTCCACGCCCTTGTAGCCCAGCTTGGGCAGATCCCGCGACACCGTCAGCCCCGGCCCGTGCTCGACCAGCAGCACCGAAATGCCTTGATGCCGTGGCGTGGCGGCCGGATCCGTCTTGCATAGCAGCGCGATCAACCCCGAACGTCGAGCATTGGAAATCCAGGTCTTGGACCCGTTGACCACCAACTGGTCGGCGCCGTCCGGTAGCGCAGTGGTCGACATGTTCTGCAGATCGCTGCCGCCGCCCGGCTCGGTGAGCGCCATCGTGGCCCGCAGCTCGCCGGTGGCCATCGCGGGCAGATACTGCCGCTTTTGCTCCTCCGTGCCAAACAAGCCCAGCAGCTTGGCCACCACCGTGTGCCCGCCCATCGCGCCGGCCAGGCTCATCCAGCCGCGCGCCAGCTCCTGGGTGACCAGCACGTAGCACGGCATCGACACCGGCGCGCCACCGTACTCCTCGGCGATGGCCAGCCCGTAGATGCCGATGCGCTTCATCTGCTCGATCCACGCTTCGGGATACTCGTTGGCATGCTCGCGCTCACGGACAGTCGGCTTGACCTCTTTGTCGACAAACTGACGCACCGTCTCGACCAGCATCGCCTCATCGTCATTCAGCGCCATGCCGCAATGCTGACACGGCGAGGAACCCGATGACCGTCGGGCCGTACTTCGACGAACTGCAGGCCGGCCAGGTCTTTGCCGGCGCGCCCTCGATGACGCTGACCCACGGGCTGGCCGCCGTGCACCAGAGCATCCTCGGCGATCGGTTGCGGTTGCCGCTGGACGCCGAGCTGTCGGCGGCGGTCACCGGGTCCACTGCGCCGCTGGCCCACCCCGGACTGGTTTGCGACGTCGCGATTGGCCAATCGACGCTGGTGACCCAACATGTGAAGGCCAACCTGTTCTACCGCGGGTTGGCGTTCTACCGCTTCCCGGCTATCGGCGACACCCTGTTCACCCGCACCGAGGTGGTAGGCCTGAAGAAGAACTCGGCCAAGCCCGGCAGGGCGCCCACCGGGCTGGTGGCACTGCGAATGACAACCATCGACCAGGTCGATCGGCTGATCCTGGACTTCTACCGCTGCGCGATGTTGCCGCTGAGCCCGGATGCGGGCCCGAACGACGCGGATCATGCCGACGACTTGTCAAAAGTCGGTGCCGATCTGTCCCCGGCGCCGTCAGCTGCCGACGAATGGGACGGCGACGTGTTCCGCGAGCGGATTCCCGGGCCCCACTTTGATGCCAACCTGACAGGCACCGTGCTGCACAGCAGTGCCGATGTGGTCAGCAGCGCACCAGAATTGGCCCGTTTGACGCTGAATATCGCTTCCGTGCACCATGATTCGCGTATCGGCGGGCGCCGGTTGGTCTATGGCGGCCACACCATCGGGCTGGCGCTGGCGCAAGCCAGTCGGTTGTTGCCCAATCTGGCTACGGTATTGGGCTGGCAGTCCTGCGACCACACCGCGCCCGTGTATGAAGGTGACACCCTCTACAGCGAGCTGCACATCGATTCCGCCGAACCGACCGACAACGGCGGAGTGCTGGGGTTGCGGTCGCTGGTGTACGCCGTCAGCAACTCGCATGATGAGCCCAGGCAGGTACTGGACTGGCGTTTCACCGCCCTGCAGTTCTGACCCGCTAACCGGTGGCGCGCACAATGGTGGCGTGGACACGGTGTCGAACTGGGCCGGCAGCGGGCTGGCGTATTTGACCGGCCCCGCTGACGGGGAGCCGGACTTCTGTCGCGCCGGCGTGCTGGCCGAAGCCCGGAGGGTATCCGCCGACATCGCGCAACTATTCGGTGTCGACGTCGACGCCGCCACCATATTGGCGGGCCGCGCAGCGATCCTTGGGCTGACCCGCCGCGGCCGCGTCTCCGCGGGCGGCGCGACCCGACTACTGGCCACTGCGGACGGCTGGTGCGCGGTGGCGCTGCCGAGAGCGGATGACGTCACGACGCTGCCGGCACTGCTGGAAGCCGATAGCGTTCCCGACGACCCATGGCTTGCGCTTTCTGATTGGGCGGCAACGCGTTCGACCGAGGCCGTGGTGGCCCGCGGCCAGCTGCTGGACATCCCGGTGGCCGGTCTGGGCGAAGCCTGCGCCGAGCCACCGACGGTGCGGCGGTGTTGGAGCGGCGTTGGGCCACGACCGGTGGACGACTTACTGGTAGCCGATCTGTCGTCGTTGTGGGCGGGCCCGTTGTGCGGACAGCTACTCGCCCGCGCCGGCGCTGTCGTCGTCAAGGTGGAAAGCCCGAGCCGACCCGACGGTACCCGGAGCGGCGACGCCGCGTTCTTCGATTGGATGAACTTCGGGAAGCTGTCCTACGCACTCGAATTCGACGACGGCGGTGATGCGCTGCGCCAGTTGCTATCCACCGCCGACATCGTCATCGAAGGCTCTCGACCCGCGGGACTGCGCCGCCGCCAGTTGAGCGCCGACGATCTGCCTGGACGGCCGGGACGAATCTGGTTGCGAATCAGGGGTTATCGTGGCCAGCCTCACCGTGCGGCCTTCGGTGACGACGCTGCGGTTGCGGGTGGGTTGGTTGGTGATGGCACAGATGGGCCGGTGTTCTGCGGCGACGCGATTGCCGACCCCTTGAGCGGACTCGAGGCCGCCCGGGCTGTGGGGCAGTCGCTGCGCCGCGGTGGCGGCGAGGTGATCGACGTATCGATGGCACAGGTTGCAGCAAGGTATGCCGCGCTTCCGCAGGCGCTGTCGACGTCCACCGTGTCTGTCGCGCCGCCCCGGCCGCCGGCGCCCAGCCCGTCAGCATCGCCGCTGGGCGCCGACAACAGCGCCGTGCGCCACATCGTGTCCGAGAGACTCTGTACGCCATGCTGATTCAGCGGGCGACGACGCTCGACGGTGTGGTCGTCGACCTGCGGGTGAGCGCCCGCATCGACGAGGTCGCCGACACGTTAGAGCCGCGATCAGGCGAGGACGTGCTCGAC
>NZ_JBAUZA010000166.1:0-7361 GCF_049585075.1 Mycobacterium sp. | reverse complement strand
CCCCGGGGCACCGGCGGTGCGGCTGGCGTTGCCCACTGTGCTGGCGGCGGGCTCACCGGTGCAAACATGGTCCGCGGACTGCTCTCAGGCCGCCACCACGGAGTGGTTACCGGAACGCTCGGGTAAGAGCTGACGTCGTGGCGCGAAATAGGCTGCCACGGTGCGGTATGCGGCATGACAGGCCGGTGCAGCGCCTCGGTTGCCGCAGCGGCGAGGGCACCGGCGGTCTGGAAACGCTGCCCGGGATCTTTGGCCATCGCCGTAGCGATTACCGAATCCAACGCCACCGGAAGGGATGGAACCCAGTCGGTGACCCGCGGCGGCGGCTGCTGCAGGTGTGCAAGCATCATTGCCGGCACACCGCCGTGCGCGGGAAATGGCGTATTCCCGGTGAGCAGCCGAAACAGCGTGCACCCCAACGAATACAGGTCGGCCCGGTGATCGAATCGCAGGCCGGCGAGCACTTCTGGCGCAGCGTAGGTCACGGTGGCCACCAGCGAACCGGTCCCCGTCAGCCCGACGTCGTCGAGGGCACGCGCGATTCCGAAATCGGCTAGCAGCACTCGCTCGATCCCACCGCCTTCGTGGGATAACAGGAAGTTGCCAGGTTTGACGTCACGGTGCACGACGTTGTGCCAGTGGGCATAGTCCAGTGCCTTAGCGATTTCACCGACGACGTGCACGGCGCGTGCCGGTGTCATGGTGCCGACGCGTAACGCTTCGTCGGCATCGGTGCCATCCACGAACTGCATCGCAATCCATAGCTGTCCGTCTTCGGTTTCACCGCGGCGGTATACCGAGACGATATTGGAATGGGCAAGACCGGCAGCGACGTCGGCCTCGCGGACAAACCGTGCACGGAAATCCTCGTTGCGGGACAACTCTGCCGACAGCACCTTCAGGGCTTCGCGGCGCGGCAAGGTTGGATTGTGCACTAGGTAGACGGTGCCCATACCGCCCGCACCCAAGACTCGCTCGATCCGATAGCCAGCCACCAGCGCGCCGACAGGCAGCATGGTCAGCAACCGCCCAGCGGAGGTCCGGGATTAGGGGCAGCACTCTCGCCGCGCCGCATGACGCGCGGGTGCATCATGATCAGTAAAGGTATCGCAATCGCGGTGATTGTGTGCCTGGTCTGTTCGACAACGCCTACGAAGTGGGTGGCGATGGTCATCTCGGCGACACCTTGCCGACGATCAAGTTGGCGATTCGCACCGCCGGATCCGTCAAAGTTGCACTGCAGGAACTGATGTCGACGATCACGTTGTTACGCGATGTCAGCGCACGCTGACAGTGCTGTTGCGCGGCCGCCGGCTCCACCTGCAGGGTGATCGCGTGGACGTTGTCGGCAACGGTGCTCGGTGCGCCGAATGTCAGATGCGCGGGCGTTCGGTCAGGAAGGTTCAACGACGTGGTCCGATTGGCACATTGCTGCCATTGACCTACCTGGTCGGACACTGCGCCCGCGGCTTGGTCTGCGGTCAGAAACGCGATGACCGCCTGGGTGACATTGTTGAGCTGTGACGGATCAGGCGGGCCGTTGATTGCCTGCTGTTGAACACCCATGAAGCCGGACTTGGCGTAAACCGTCGTTTGAGCCGGCCCGTACGCGCCAACGCAATCCTTATCGGTCAGGTATGCAGACATGTCGAACATGCTCGGCGCGGTTTCAGACACCTGCAGCTTCGCGTCACCCATCAGTTGTCTGATTTCATCGATCGAAATGAGCAGACCGGGCAACGCCGAGACCAAAACACGCGGCACCGCTGTAGCGGACGTAGCGGCCGTCGTTGTCGCTGATACCGATGGTGTCGCGGTATCCCGTTGTCCCGTAACGTTGCTGCGCCTGAACACGGTGACGCCGCCGGCGACGAGCAGGATGACGGCGGCGAGGATCCCGATCACCCACGCCGTGCGCCTGCGCCGGCGTGGCGGGCCCGCTGGGGACAGCAGCGGGACCGCAGAACCATCCGGCGTTGCCAGCAGCGTCCGGGTACCCGCCGGTGGGCGCCACCAAGCGCTGTCCGCCGGGCTGGGATACGAGGCCACCTCTGCGGTCGGGACTGCCCGCTGCACCGCCTCCGGCGTCGGCTGGTGGTGCAGCGCCGCTGCCGCAGCGGCCGCGAGCTCGGTCGCCGAGCCGAAGCGCTGAGCGGGTTCCTTCGCTAGCGCGATACCGATCACCGAATCCATCGCCGGAGGCAGGCCAGGTACTCGATCTGTCACGCGCGGCGGCGGCTGATGCAGATGGGCCATCATTACAGCCGCCGGACCGTTGGCTCCAGCGCCGGCGAATGGCGTCTTCCCGGTAAGCAGTCGAAACAGACTGCACCCCAAGGAATACACATCTGCTCGACCATCGAACGGGCCGCCGGCGAGCACCTCGGGCGCCGCATACGCCATTGTCGCGATGACAGATCCCGTGACCGTCAACCCGACATCGTCGATCGCGCGCGCGATCCCGAAATCACCGAGCAGTACTCGCTCGGGGCCGCCCCCGTCACCAGACAGCAGAAAGTTAGCGGGTTTGACATCGCGGTGCACCACATTGTGGTGGTGGGCATAATCCAAGGCTTGCGCCACCTCACTGACGATGTGCACTGCGCGCATCGGGGTCATCTTTCCCGCGCGCAGCGCATCATCTGCATCGGTGCCATCGATGTACTGCATGGCGATCCACAGTTGCCCGTCGTCGGTTTCGCCGCGGCTGTAGATCGAGACAACATTGGGGTGTTGTAGACGAGAAGCAACATCAGCCTCGCGGATAAACCTGGCCCGAAACTCGTCGCTGTAGGACAGTTCCGCGGAAAGCACCTTGAGCGCGTCCCGCCGCGGCAGGTCGAGATTCTGCGCCAAGTACACCGTACCCATGCCGCCGGCACCGACGACTCGTTCGATCCGATAACCCGCAACTACCGAACCGACACTTAGCATGCGCAGCGACGTGCTTGGCACTCAAACTTGGATCGGCACATGCTTTTCCGCGCACGCGTCCACGACGGCCGCGACGATGTCCTGGGTGCGCAATGTCTCCAGATCTTCGATGGTCACCGAGCCTTTGTCGGTGCGATGTTGGGCGGCCACCCGGGAATCGCGCAGCCGCTCGGCACGTTCGACGACGTTGCGGGCGAAGCGGCCGTTCTGCATCACGTCGATTCCGTGACTGCCGTCGGGTGCCAGATAGGCCCGCAAGGTCTTGCATGCCATGTTCAGCGCTTCACGGGCGGCGGGCTCGATCACGGTCGCACGAGGTTCGCCGTAACGGACCGCGATCTCCACCAGCTCGTCGGGGGCGTAGGACTCGAACCGCAGCTTGCGATTGAACCGGCCCGCCAAACCCGGGTTGACGGTGAGGAATTCGTCGACTTCCTTCTCGTAACCTGCACCGATGAAGCAGAAGTCGAATCGATGCACCTCGAGGGCGACCAGCAGCTGGTTGACCGCCTCCATGCCGATCATGTCCGGCCGGCCGTCGTGGTGGCGCTCCACAAGTGAATAGAACTCATCCATGAACAGGATGCGGCCCAGTGAACGCGCGATCAGCTCGTTGGTCCTCGGGCCGGATGCCCCAATGTGCTCACCGCAGAAGTCAGCACGCTTGACTTCGATGATCTCGGGATGCCGCACGATGCCCAGCCCCGCATAGATCTTCCCCAGCGCCTCGGCGGTGGTCGTCTTACCTGTGCCGGGCGGGCCGACGAGAAGCATGTGGTTGGTCTGGTTGGTCACCGGCAACCCGGCCGCCATCCGCAGCGCCCGGACCTCGATCTGATCCTCGATTTCGGCGACCGCCCGCTTGACTTCGCTCAACCCGACTTGGTTGTTGAGCAGGGCACGACCTTCAGCCAGCAGCTCTTCCCGCCGCCCCTCGTTCTCCTCCTCGCGGCGCTCCTGGGCGGACCGCTCGGTGGAGACGTCCCACTTATTGCTGCGGGTGTTGATGGTTTCCTCGTCGGTGACCACCAGCTGCAGGTGCGGGTCGGCCAGCGCTTCCTTGGCCGGTTCGATCAGCGCCCCGTTGATCGTCGCCCTGGACAACCAGACCTGAGCCTTGTCCTCTTCATCCAGCTGGCGGTGCGCCATTCCGCGCACATAGGCGAGATCTGCTGCGATCAAAGGAAATTCGTTCGGATCGATCGCTGTTACCGCGGTGTCCGTCAGCTGGTGACGGCGCGCCTCGGCCGCGCCGACGTGGCCGGCCCGCAGATCTACCCGGTCTGCCCAGTCCAGCGCGACGCGGGCCTGGCCAAGATGAGCGGCGGCGTGTGCGGCTAGCGCGTCGGTGGCTGCGGTCACCGCCGACATGATGATCGCCTGCGGCGGCAAGATGGTTGCCGCCACCGAAATCACGTCCGGCCAGCGCTGCGTGGCGAACATCAGGTAGGCCCGCACGTACTGCTGCCACTGATGGTTCTCCCAGCTATCCAGCAGCGTCGAATCTTTCAGCAGCGCTTCGGCTTTCTCGTACTGGCCGTCGTCAACAAGCGCGCTGGCCAACGCCAACCCCGCGTGTGACGACTCCGTCACCGAGATCGCCAGATACGGCCCGGCTTTGATCGACGCCGACAGCCGGACACCGAGCCGGTTGGTCTCCCGGTGCAGCCGTGCCCCGTAGGCGTACAGCTGCTGCAATGTGGACAGTTCCTCGTCGCCGGCGGCGATCCGGCCCAGCCACGCGTCAGCCATCGACGGGTCGATTTCCGTGGCCTCTCGGAACCGCGCAAGGGCGGCCGGCTGATCGTTGTCGAACAACGCCATCGCCTGATCGAATCGCTTGCGTGCGGCGGCTGTGGTGCTGCTGCTAGTCATCGTTTAGTCCACCGATTCGAGCTCGGTTGTCCGCAGGGTCGGTTCTGAGGATATGTAGCGATTCTCGGCCCGGAACAACTCGACCTCAACCGTATGGAGCTGACCAGCTGCCGTCACGTCGACGGTCGCCGGGCCGATCTGCGTGATGAGCACATCGGCCGATCCCCGGTAGGGCGTTCCCGGCTCCCCGATCGAGATCAGGGTGTTCGGTCGCGGCGCGGGCGTCACCGTGCCGTCGACGACGCTGACGGTGGTGCCGGCGATCGGCCTGACTTGATTGCCCACAGCGATATCGGGCATCCGCACGCTGTCCCAGCGCTGCTGGTCGCGGGTATGCACGGTTATCCGCTCGCCGGCGCCGGCCAGCCGCACCACAATTCGTTTGGCCAAAGCGTCTTGCGCGGCGATATGCACCCGGCTGAACTCCCCCGGGTCGTCGAGCGGCAGCATCAGCCGGTTACCGGCGTCGACCTTGCCCAGCAGAACACCCGAGGGTCCGATCGGAAGGATCAGCGGTTGCGCCAGAACGCCGGACCGGATGCCGTGCAGCGTCGGCATCGGTCCGCAGAGGTTGGCCGCGATCGCGCGGGCCTGCTCCCCCGGCAAGGTCTTTAGCATGACGCTCGGTGGGGCCGTCGGCGGCTGTGCGGTGCGCACGGTGACCGTTGCCGTCATGCTGCCGTCGCCGAACACCGTGATGTTTTGGATGATCCCGTCGGCGCGCAGCGCCCACGCGTGTTCCAAATTCTCCTCGGTGATGTCGCTGGGCCGGTACCAATACGTCGTCAGCCAACCGGCCTCGCCCCGCGCCGTGCGCCACCGCTGGTGCTGCGCGTTCAGTGCCGAGGATCCCAAGCGCCGCTCCAACTCCACGATGTCGGTGGCTGTCGCGACCTTGGCGCGCAGGCCCTGCTGCCGCAGGGCCGCGCTGATCCGCTGCGCCGCGGCAAGGGTCGCGGTGCCGACCGACGTACGCCATTGCAGCGCTTCGGCATTGGGGAACGATGCGATCCGAACGATCAGCCAGGTCTCCCGCTGGCCGGCATACGGCGGGGTGCCGATCAATGTGTCATAGACCCGCGGATAGTCGCCGCTGCTACGCCGCCGGGCCCCGGCGCTGACCACGCTGAGCGATTCGACGGCCAACCCCAGGCTCTGGTGCAGCAGCGGCAACAGATCGGCGACGTCGACGGTGTTTTCGGTGTACGTCGCCGTCGAGCCGGTGAACAGGGTCGGCTGATGTGCCTTGCCGAGCAGCTGCACGGCCACCACCGCGACGCCATCCTGGTACCGAACGCCACCTCCGGCGCGGTCGTTGGCCACCGTGATCGGTTCACTCAACGGGATCGCTCGACGGCGCTGTCGCCACAGCATCAGCCATGACCACAACGGTTGGCCTCGCCAGCGGATGACACCGGCAATCAGCCCGAGCACCAAACCCCCTGCGGCGCCGGGATATCCGGCTAACGCCCAGCCGACCAGGCCGGTCGCGAGGACGCCGACGATGATCGCCAGCCTCAGCCCGGCCGTCATCGCTCTCGCCGAGCCCGCGCGACGAGCGATGCGATCACCACCGCAGCAACCACCAACCCGGCGAACACCAACGCGACAGCGCGGGCACGGTGATCGGGCGGGGGAGGCGGAGCGGGGGGCACGATCAGGCGGCTCTGCCCGCCGGGCGCCAGGCGGTCCCCGGCTGGCACGTTGAATGTGAGCGCGGCAACGGGATCCACCACTCCGTAGCCGACCTGGTTGTCCACCCCGCGCGGCGGGTTATGGGCCGTCTGCAGAATCCGATTGATGATTTGATGCGCGCTCAGCGCCGGATACTTGGCCCGTACCAGCGCGGCTACCCCGCTCACATACGCCGCCGAAAAACTGGTGCCCCAGAACGGCATGTTCTTTTCACCGGGCCGGATTGGCGGATAGGCGTTCACCGGTCCACCGGTCTGCGGAGACAACCCCATGATTCCGACGCCGGGTGCCGCCGCGGCCACCCACGGGCCGCTCAGGCTCTTGCTGACGGGAGCGCCCGAGTTGTCGACCGCGCCCACTGACAGCACGTAGTCGGAGAACCAGGACGGCGACGACACCGTTTTGACTTGATGCCAGTCCCGCGGGTCGGAGGTATTCAACGGGTCAAAGCCCGGATTCTGGGCGCACTCGTCTTCGCCCTCGTTACCGGCTGCCGCGACGATCACCGCGTCCTTCACGGTTGCGGCGTACCAGACGGCAGCGCCAATGGCGCTCTGGTCCAACGGATCAGCGGCCGATACACAGGCGGTAACGCTGACATTGATCACCTTGGCGCCCATGTTGGCCGCATGCACGATCGCGCTGGCCAGCGAGGCGACGGTGCCGGCTTTCTTCCGGGCCTCCTGGTCACCGCCGCCGGGCTTCTCCAGCTCGTAGGCCCGCGAGGATTGCCGGATAGAGATGATCGTCGCATGCGGGGCCACCCCGCCGACGCCGTCGGGCGAGCCCGGCGGAGGTGGCGGCACCTCGGGATCCTCCGGCTGACCTGCCACCGGATCCCCGGGCCCATTCGAGGG
>NZ_JBAUZA010000165.1:0-3739 GCF_049585075.1 Mycobacterium sp. | reverse complement strand
TGCTGGCCTACAACTGCTCGCCGTCGTTCAACTGGCGCAAGCACCTCGACGACTCGACTATCGCGCGGTTCCAAAAAGAGCTTGGCGCAATGGGATTCAAGTTCCAGTTCATTACGCTCGCAGGCTTCCACGCGCTGAACTACTCGATGTTCGATCTGGCTTACGGCTACGCCCGCAACCAGATGAGCGCCTACGTCGAGCTGCAGGAGCGCGAGTTCGCCGCCGAGGAGCGCGGTTACACCGCGACCAAGCACCAGCGCGAGGTCGGTGCCGGTTACTTCGACCGCATCGCCACCACGGTGGACCCGACCTCGTCGACGACGGCCCTGGCCGGCTCGACCGAAGAGGGCCAGTTCCACTGACGATGCGCGGGCATTGCCCGCGAGGAGGAAGTGGAACCGATGGCCGTGAGCCACTAAGCCCAGGCCGCCGCTACAAGCGTTCGGCTTGACAGCGCAGGCCCCGTCCGGAAACCCTGGGCGGGGCCTGACGCATATCGAGAGGACTCTCAGCAGTGAGCAATGGGATTGAGCGCGTTGGTGTTATCGGCGCCGGGCAGATGGGCGCGGGCATCGCCGAAGTGTCGGCAAAGGCCGGCGCCGACGTGGTGGTCTACGAGCCCACCGACGAACTGGCCGCCGCGGGCAAGGCCCGGATCGAGGCCTCGATGGAACGTGCGGTCAGCAAGGGCAAGCTGCCCGCTGACGATCGCGACGCGACCCTGGCCAGGCTGCGCTACACCAGCGCGCTGTCCGACCTCGCCGACCGCGAGCTGACCATCGAGGCGATCGTCGAGAACGAGGCCGTCAAGGCCAAGGTTTTCGCCGAGCTCGACGAGATCATTACCGACCCTACCGCCGTGCTCGCGTCCAACACCTCGAGCATCCCGATCATGAAAATCGCTGCGGCGACCAAGAATCCGGGCCGCGTGCTGGGGCTGCACTTCTTCAACCCGGTACCGGTCTTGCCGCTTGTCGAGCTGATCAACACGCTCGTCACCAATAACGAGGCGCTGGAGCGCGTCGAACACTTCGCCAGCGAGGTGCTCGGCAAGAAGGTGGTGCGCTGCGGCGACCGTTCCGGCTTCGTGGTCAACGCTCTGCTAGTGCCCTACCTGCTGTCGGCCATCCGGATGGTCGAGTCGGGCGTCGCGTCGATCGAAGACGTCGACACCGCCGTCGTTGCCGGCCTGTCGCATCCGATGGGTCCGCTGCGGCTGTCCGACCTCATCGGGCTCGACACGATGAAGCTGATTGCCGACGCGATGTACGACGAGCTCAAGGACGCCCACTACGCCCCGCCGCCGTTGCTGCAACGCATGGTCGAGGCAGGTTTGCTTGGCAAGAAATCGGGTGAGGGTTTCTATACCTACTAGGCCCCCGAGTTGCGGTGAGTAACACACCTTTGCGACAGCGGTCCTTGCAGCTGCGGTGAGTTGCTCTCCACAGGCGCGGATGAACTTTGATAGGTCATCGGTGGAATGACTACGTTACGGCCGTACTACGAAGAGTCGCAGGCGATCTACGACCTTTCCGATGAGTTCTTCTCGCTGTTTCTCGATCCCACCATGACCTACACATGCGCCTACTTCGAGCGCGACGACATGACCCTCGAAGAGACGCAAACCGCCAAGATCGATTTGGCGTTGAACAAGCTGAACCTCGAGCCGGGAATGACGTTGCTGGACGTCGGATGCGGCTGGGGCGGGGCGCTGGTCCGGGCGATCGAGAAGTACGACGTCAACGTCGTCGGCATCACGCTGAGCCGCAACCAGTACAAGTACAGCCAGACCAAGCTGGCTAGTGTCCGGACCGAACGCACCGCGGAAGCGCGGCTGCAAGGCTGGGAAGAGTTCGACGAGAAGTCGACCGGATCATCACCGTCGAAGCCTTCGACGCGTTCAAGAAGGAGCGTTATCCGGCATTCTTCGAACGCGCCCACGACATAATGCCCGACGGCGGTCGGATGCTATTGCACAGCATTTACACCCATCCCTGGACCTACTGGCATGAGCACGGCGTCAAGGTCACGATAAATGACCTGAGATTCATGCGGTTTATCCAGCACGAAATTTTCCCTGGCGGCCAACTGCCGTCGAGAGAGGACATCCTCGAGTTTTCCCGGGCCGCCGACTTCTCCTGCGAGCAAGTCGAAATGCTGCGCCCGCACTACTCCCGGACGCTGGACACCTGGGCCGACAATCTGGCCGCCAATCGAGATCGCGCAATAGCCGTGCAGTCCGAGGAAGTCTACGAGCGCTACATGCGCTACTTGAGGGGCTGCGCCGACTTCTTCCGCCGAGGAATCACCGAGGTCGCCCAGTTCACCCTGATCAAGTAACCGTCGATCAGGCGGCCGGTTTTTCCATGGTGAACTGACATACATTGGTGTAGCCGTCGCGGAACAGCTCCCGGCAACCGGTCAGGTACTTCATGAAGGTGTTGTATTCGTCTTCGCCTTTGAGCTCGATCGCCTCGTCCTTATGCGCTTCCAGCCCCTTGGCCCACGTGTCCAAGGTGCGAACGTAGTTGTGCCCGATCATGTGGTGGCGGGTGATGTCGAAACCTGCACCGGTCGCGTACTCGTCGACAACGGGAATTGTCGGCAACCGCCCGCCGGGATAGATCTCCCTCCGGATGAAGCTGATGAACCGGATCAGCGACATAGTTCGCTTCAGTCCCATCTGCCGGCCTTCTTCTTCAGTGGGCACCACGATCGAGTGCAACAGCATGACGCCATCGTCGGGCAGCACGTTGTAACACATTTTGAAAAAGTCGGCGTATCGCTCGAAAGTGCCTACGCCGTCCGCGAAATGCTCGAACGCGCCCAGCGACACGATGCGGTCCACCGGTTCGTCGAATTGCTCCCAGCCCTGCAGCCGAACGTCTTTGGTCCGCGGAGAGTCCATCTCGGCGAACTTTTGCTGGCAGTGCGCAAGCTGGTTGTCGCTCAACGTCAGCCCGATCACGTTGACGTCGTACTTTTCGATCGCGTGCCGCATGGTGGAGCCCCAGCCGCAACCGATGTCGAGCAGCGTCATGCCGGGCTCAAGCCCTAGCTTGCCCAGCGCCAGATCGCGCTTTGCGCGCTGCGCCTCTTCCAACGTCATGTCGTCGCGCTCGAAGTACGCGCAGCTGTAGGTCATCGACGGATCGAGCCAGAGCTTGAAGAATTCATTCGAGCGGTCGTAGTGCGACTTGATGTGGCCGACATCTGGCTTCAGAGCCGTCTCACCAGCGTTTTCACTTCCGCGCGTCATCATGGCCGAACTTATACCCCTCGTCAGGTCGCGGCAATCACCGCCGACGTTCAACTTATCCGTGTCCAGTTTTCCGGCACCCCGGATTGCCGGATCTAGGATTTTATTCGTAGCTGCAGGGGTACCAGACTGGTGGAAAGGGCTTCGAAGCCCTAAAGGACGGGAACGAAAAGCAACGCCATGGCGCAGCTGTCGACCGGAAATGGTCTTCCCGATGTGGTCGTCACCGGCATCGCAATGACGACCGCCCTTGCCGCCGACGCCGACAACACCTGGAAGAAGCTGCTGGACAAGCAGAGCGGGATCCGCACGCTCGATGATTCATTCGTCGCGGAGTTCGACCTGCCGGTGCGTATCGGTGGACATCTGCTTGAGGATTTCGACCACGAGCTGTCGCGGGTGGAGCTGCGCCGGTTTCTGCGTCTACAAAAAATGTCGACCGTCGTCGGCCGGCGAGTGTGGACGAATGCCGGCTCGCCC
>NZ_JBAUZA010000164.1:0-4310 GCF_049585075.1 Mycobacterium sp. | reverse complement strand
TGCATCTGCATTCGGCGGCTGCTGCAGCGACCTCGGTTCGGGTCGGGCCGCCGCAGGTGCGCGACCGCGCCACCCTGGCTGGCGTGTTGGCGCGCGCCGAACCCGGCGAGGACGGCTGGATCCGCGCCGTCGGCTACCACGATTCCGTTGCCGGGCCGCTGGACCGGGCGGCGCTGGACGCCATGGTTCCATCCGTGCCGTTGCGCGTTCAGCACCGCAGTGGGGTGCTGTGGATGCTCAACTCGGCGGGCCTGGTTCGGATTGGCCTCGCGGACCACGCCGACGGCCGGCTGCGCAGCACGGGCTCGTGGTCCGACGCGCTCAGCCGAGGCCAAACCAGCCTGGCCGACCTGAGTGCTCGGTTGAGCCGCTACGGAGTCACCGGAATCACCGATGCCACGCCGGATCTCGATGCCAGTGACATCGTACGGTTAGCCGAACTGCATCGGCGAGGCGAACTGCGCCAACACGTGCACTGCCTGGCCCCCGGCAAGCGCATCCTGCACGACGACGACCTGGACCTCGAGCAGCTCGCTGACTGGATCGCCGACCGGCACCGCGGTGGCGGGCCGGTTGCCATCCACTGCGTGACCGCAGCCCAACTGCTGGTGACGATCGCAGCGCTGCGCCAAGCCGGCACCCACCCGCGCGACCGCATCGAACACGCCGCCATGACGCCGGCGGACTGCATCGCCGACCTCGCGGAACTCGCGGTGACCGTGATAACCCAACCCAATTTCATTGCCGAGCGCGGGGATCAGTACCTCGATGACGTTCCCGCCGAGGAGCACGATCAGCTATGGCGGGTGGCGTCGTTGCAGCGGGCGCAGGTGCCGGTGGCCTTATCGACGGATATGCCGTTCGGCCAACCTGACCCGTGGACGACCATGCGGGCGGCGGTGCATCGCGCTACTCCCAGCGGAGTTGTGCTGGGCAGCAATGAACGGGTGTCCGCGCGAACGGCTTTGAATATGTTCTTCGGATACCCCGATCAGCCGACCCGGGCACGCATCATTCAGCCGGGCGAGCCGGGGGACCTCTGCGTGCTGAACGTATCGCCCGAAATGGCGCTGGCCGAGTTGGATGCCGGCATGGTCGCCGCGACGATCGTCGGCGGTCAAATCGCTTATGCAGTTGAATAAATCAGGAGATTTCGCCGACGAGGTAGCGTTGCAACGTGGGCGCCACCGCGTCAACCAGGGTATCGACATCCATTGACTGGATCGGCTCGACCCGCACCCCGTAGCGCATGATGCCAAGACCGACAACTTGGGAGGCACACAGCGATGCGCGAAGCGTGATCTGATCGGCGCCCAGCGCTTTCAGCAGTGGGTCGAAGACCGGGCCGATGAACAGACCCTGCGCAATGTCGACTGTCCTGGCCAGCCCCGCCGTGGCAATCGCGCTGGCGGCGAACGGTCCGCCACCGGTGGCATCCCACGTGGTGAGCAGCATGTACAGCGTTCGCCGACCGGCCTGGTTTACCCCGCCGCGGATGATCCGGTCGATGAAGTCGGGCGTCCGGAATGGCAGGCGTAGCTTACGCGCCACCGGGTCAAGGATCCCGCGAGACGGCGTTTCGCTACCTGCCACGCTGTCAGGATGAGCGCATCGCTGTCAAAGTTCAAGCATCGCCGCGATCGCGTCGCGCACCGAATCAGTGGGGTAGATCGCGGAACGGTGTGTTGCGGTACGGCTCAGGTTCTTTCGGCAGGCCCAGCACGTGTTCCCCGATGATATTGCGTTGAATTTGATCGGTCCCGCCGCCGATCGAGGTGAAGTAGGCGTTCATCGTCCGGAAGGTGACCGCGTCGCCGACCGGGTTATCGGGTCCGGCCAACATCGCCTCAGCACCGACGATCTCGGTCTCGACGCGGGCGGTCTCATGCAGGATCCGTGACATCGCGATCTTCCCGAGCGCCATCAGCGCCGCCGCCTCGCCGCGATCGGTCGCGGTCTTCGACCGCTGGGTGTTCCAACGGTTGACCGCGGCGAGTGCGTCGACCCGCGCGATCTGCTGACGAATATAAGAGTCGTCCAGCTTGCCGGCTTCGCGTGCCAATTCGATTAAGAGGTTGGCCTTCTCGGCCCGGGGCCGGCGGCTGTCCTTGGCGGTGCGGGCCAGATCGCCCATGAACCGGCGCTCGTGCCCGAGCGCGATCTGCAGTACCGACCACCCGGCGTTCAGCTCGCCGACCAAGTTCTCGGCGGGGATGCGGGCATCTTCGATGAAGACTTCGTTGAACTCCGATTCGCCGGTGATCTGGTGGATCGGCCGGATCTCGACGCCGGGCTGATGCATCGGCAACATGAAAAAGCTGATCCCTTGATGTTTGGGCACATCCCAGTCGGTCCTGGCCACCAACATGCCGTAGTCGGCGGTTTTGGCGAACGACGTCCACACCTTCTGGCCGTTGATCACCCACTCGTCGCCGTGGCGCTCGGCTTTGGTGCGCAGGCCGGCCAGGTCCGATCCCGCACCGGGTTCGCTGTAGAGCAGACACCACTTGCTTTCGCCGCGTATCGACGGCGGAATCAGCCGTCTTTTCTGCTCGTCGGTTCCGACGTCATGCAGGGTGCAGGCGAAAAGGTTCGCGCGATCATGACCGCAGCCGGGTGCGCCGGCGGCGGCGAATTCCGCAGCGGCGATCCGGGATTGAGCATCCGAAAGGCCGCGGCCATACCACTCGGGTTCCCAGCTGGGCACCGCCCATCCGGCGTCGAAGACGACCTGGGCCCAGCTGGCGCGATCGATTCCGGGATTCCAATTGGCCGCCAGCCAGTTTCGAACCTCGTCGCGCAACTCCTCGTCAGTCACGGTTTCAGGCTCCGCTCTGCTGCAGGTAGCGTTCCCGGTGCCAGGCCGGGCTGCCCAGCAACTGGGCGGCACTGCGGGCCCGACGCAAATAGAGGTGGGCCGGATGCTCCCAGGTGAACCCGATGCCGCCGTGTAGCTGAATGTTGGTGGCGGCGACAAAGACGAACGCGTCCGAGCAGTATGCTTGCGCCAGAGCAAGATCGGCGATACGCGAGGGTGCCTGCTCGGCGAACGATCCGGCGACGTACCGGGCCGCCGACACTGCAGACTCGGCCTCCAGCAGCATGTCGGCGCACATGTGCTTGACCGCTTGGAAGCTGCCGATTGCTCGACCGAACTGATAGCGGGTCTTGGCGTACTCGGCGGCCATCTCGACAACGCGCCGCGCACCGCCGGCCTGCTCGCTGACCAATGCCACAGCTGCGCGGTCCAGCGCTGCAGTGAATACCTCCACTCCGACGCCGAGCCGACCGACCAGCCGTGCCGGCGTATCGACGAATTGCAGGCGGCACTGCTTACGGGTCGGGTCCACCGTGGTCAATGGCGTCACGGCCACGCCGGCAGCGCCGGCCTCTACCGCGAAAACGGCAGGCCCCGAATCGGTTCCGGCCAGCACGTAAAACAGCGCCGCCGATTGCCCGTCAAGGACGAAGTGCTTGTAGCCGGTCAAGTGCCAGGCGTCGCCGATGGCACCCGCAGACGTTGCGATCGTGGCGGGCAATCGAGCAGAGTCGTCTTCGGCGAAGGCAACGGTGGCGACCAGATCACCTGCCGCGATCCGGGGCAGCACCGCGGAACATTCCGCTGCGTCGCCGACTTCGGCAAGCAGGCTGGGCACCAGCACCGCCGTCGACAAAAATGGGCTGACTAGCAAGGCCCTGCCCATCTCTTCCATCGCGATGCTCATCTCCACCGGGCTCGCACCGGCGCCGCCGTACTCCTCGCCGATCAGCAATCCGGTTAGACCCATGGCCGCCAACTCATGCCACACCTGATGGTCAAGACCGGTGTCGGTCGCCATCAGCGCTCGCACCTGCGTTTCGCCGCAGTGCCGTGCCATCAAGTCGGCGACCGCGCTGCGCAGCGCGCGCTGCTCTTCGCTTACCGAGAACGGTGCGCTTGCGCGCATGGCCGGCGATCAGCCCTTCGGAGCAAGTGCGGTGCGTAGGCTCGCGCACTGGCTGGCGAAAAATGCCTGTGAGACACCAGCTTTCGGGACCACCAGATCGAAACCATGGAACGCCCCCTGGACCACCTCGACGTGGCACGGTACTCCGGCCGCGGTGAGGCGCTCGGCATAGGCCAGGTCTTCGTCATGGAACAGGTCGTGGGTGCCAACACCGATCCAGGCCGGCGCCAGCCCGCTCAGGTCGGCGCGGCGGGCCGGAACGGCGACTTGGGGGTCGGCGTTGCCGAGGTATGCAGCCCAGCCGAAGCGATTGCTTTTCGGGCTCCACAGCCGGTAGTTCGGGTTCTTCGGCACTGCTCCGCT
>NZ_JBAUZA010000163.1:0-2453 GCF_049585075.1 Mycobacterium sp. | reverse complement strand
GCCTTGAGTACCCCGTTGACAATGATTCGGCAGGCGATTTGGTCGGCATCGGTCTGCGCGACAATATTGACGTTGACGGAGGGGAGCGTCGATTTGACCATTATCAGCCTCCAGGGCAGCGTCACGTTGCCCACCCGCTGCGGCTTGCCGAAGATGTCCACGTAATTGATGTTCGCCTTCGCTCCGACGGGATCTGGCGCATGCGGGCCAGCAGACCCGTAGACGTCGTACTCGACGTGTTCCTGCATGTTGTTGCTAGTGGTCGGCCTGTTGTCGTGCGAACCAGACGAGTTGTGGGGTCGCGCGGCGCTGCACCCCACGCTGAACACCGCGACGACTGCGACGACTGTGATTTTGTAGAGCTGCTTGCGGCGCGGCATGGCGAACAACATAGTTATCGGGCGTCGCGGCGATGTGCCAAATCCACAGAAATTAGCCTTGCCAGCATTGCCAAGGGGCGGCGCAACGCGGCTTAGGCGGCTGATCTGTCGCCTCTGGTTCGACATCGGCATTGCTACGGCCTACTTGCCGCGTGCTCTCGGCGGTCCAATCACCGCACTAGCCCCCGGGTGCCGACCCCCTTGAATCACTAAAGAGTATTTAGGCCAATCGCTACTGAGTTCGGCAGTAGCACTTGAGGTTTGAGGCGTGGGTGGGCCCGCCGTCGGCATGCGCAATGGTGTGGTCCAAATCGCAGTCGTAGGCAGGGCGGTCGCAGCCGGGCCAGCGGCACGTCAAATCCCGGCAGCGCACAAAATCCGCCAACGCCTTCGACGGTAGGTAGCCGGGTTCGGGGGCGGCGTCGGCGGGGTGGACCAACGGCACCAGCTTGGATGACTTGGCCAGCTCGGCCACCAGTTCCGCAGTGATGAGCCCATCGGCGCCCACCAGTGATCCGGACGCCGAGCCGCTGCCGTCAATCGCGGCCTGGTCGGCAATCACGTGGATCACCACCGGCGTTGCCGCAGGCCGCTTTCCGGCCGCGCAGTCAGATCGCCCGCAGCGGCAGCCCAGCCGATCGGCGCCCGCGGCCAGCGCCCCCAGCGCGTCAGCGCGGCGCTGCTGGCGGTTACGCGGGTCATGCTCACACACCGTGGCCGCGAGCGCATCCAATCGCTTGTCTAAAGCGTGCGCGTCGACACTGAACATGCTGCCGCCAAGTTGAGAGACGCCACCCTCGTCGGGATCGGCGATCCAGACCTCGCGGTCGGCCTGGTGCTGCTTGCGCCGCCGCACCGCATCCGCGTCAGCCCGGGCCACGATCTTGTCGATTTGTGCCGCCAGCCGGCCCCGGGTCATCGACGGCCAGCGCGGCGCGTTGACGGCCAGCTGTTCGTCCACTGCGGCCAGCACCTCGTCGTCGGTGATCAGATCGGTGCGGTAGACGATCGTTGCGAACATCCGAAAGTCGATATCGCCGGCTTTGAACACGTCACCGACCTGGGGTAGCCGCTCACGCATGGCCCGGGCATAACGCAGCCGACTCCCGGCGAGGGCCTGACTGATCCGCAACGCCGCGGCCACCTCGGCGGCGACGGCTTCCTCGGTGTCGATGGCCCAGTCCTCGGTTTCGCTGCAGCGCGACAACCGATACCGAAACAGCTCCCCGATAGCGGCCAGCTGCGCGGCCGCCGCCCGGTTCTCGGCCCGCGTCGAGGCGCAGATCCGATCCACGATGGCGGTCGATTCGGTTGTGGTCGAGGGATGGCGGCGCTCCCAGTACTCATCGGAGCGGGCAATCATCGCCTGCCGGGCCGCTTCATCGAACATGTGTTCGAGTATGCCACAGCGGTCCGACAAAACCGCCCCGGCCTTGAACGGTGTCAGTCCCCTTGCCGGACCCAGGCGTAGACGTACAGCGCCATCGCCGTGGCCAGCGCGAGCAGCACCCACTGCACAAGGGCCTGGTCGATCCAGGACCCTGGCGGTGGGGCGCCGGGAAGGATGTTGCGCAGCGGAACGATCGCGAACAAGTTCGCCGCATACCAGGTGGCGAAAGGCGGCACGAACTTACGCCGGCCCAACGCCATCGGAATGGCGACCAGCAACGCCAAGGTCGGCAGGCTGACCAGGACCACGATGATGCCCAGGTCGAAGATCAGCGGGCCCTTGGCCCTGTGCAGGGTGATGACCGCACTGTTGTTGTGATGACCTCCGGTTTCGCTGGTGTCGGTAGAGCGCCTGACCTGCGCGTCCCAGCCGTCCATCGATCCGGTCACCTGGACAACCGCGGGTATCCGTTTGCGGTCGGCGCCGGACCCGACGAAGACATCGGCCGACTGAGGCTCGGTGCGATACGAGTCGAATGGCCAGTTACCGGGATCGCCGTGCGCCTGGATTGTGGTGCTGACTTGCGCGGGCGCTTTTCCTTTCGGAAATTGGATGTCTCCCAAGTCGTTCGCCGGATACAGCCGCACGGAAATGTCGGTGTTCAGCTCATCGAAGCGTTGGTC
>NZ_JBAUZA010000162.1:0-30318 GCF_049585075.1 Mycobacterium sp. | reverse complement strand
GATCAACCAGATCGCCCAACGCCGCCGCGGCGGCGTCCGGCCCGCCCGCGGCCAGCGCAGAACGGACATGACCCTTACGGCAACCGGTCAGGATGTGCCAGTGCCCACCCGCCGCGTCGGTGAGCGCATCGAAGTCGAACCGCAGCTTGCCCTTCTCGCCGCCGGCCAGATGCGCCGTGGCCAGCTGCCGCGACAACCGCCGGTAGCCTTCCGGGCCGCGAGCTAACACCAGCAGATGCGGGCCCGCCGGATCGGGGTCGTCGGTTCGGGCGCCGGACGCCAGAGAAAGTTCGGCGCCGAACACGGTACGCATGTCCAATTCCGCGGCCGCTTCCGCGAACCGCACCGCCCCATACAGGCCGTTATGGTCGGTCAGCGCGATAGCGCGCAAATCCAGCCGCACCGCCTCCTCAACCAGCTCCTCCGGTGTGCAGGCGCCGTCGAGAAAGCTGAACGCCGAATGCGTGTGCAACTCGGCATACGCGACCGACGAGCGAACCGTCCGGTTATCGTCCGGCGGCTCATACGCCACGCGCTTGCGGGACCACGGAACGTCATCCGGTGGTCCCCACACAGATGGCGTGCCGGACCGGCGCGGCTTCCCGTCGAGCACCCGCTCCATTTCCGCCCAGCTCGGCGGGCCGTTGCTCCAACCCACAGCGCCAGTGTATCGAATATATGTTCGATTGTTGCAACGCCCGCAGCGAATAGAGCAAGTTCGAACCATGACCTCGCTTCTCTGGGATCAGCACACCTGCCTGCCGCTGCGGCGCGATGCCGATATCTCGGAGCTGACCCGCTACCGCGCCCCCGGCGGAACATTTGTGTCGGTTAACGTCGGCTACGCGCCCCACCGGCTTGCCGACGTGCTGGACCTCGTCGAAGGCTTCCAGCAGGCAGTCGAAAATCACCCCGCTTTGGTGTTAGCGGAAACCGGCGACTTCTCGCCCGGCGAGATCGCGGTGGCTTTCGACCTTGAGGATTGCGCCCCGCTGGAGGGCGATCTCGCGAACGTCGCCCGACTCGCTCAACTTGGTATCCGGACAATGTTGCCGACCTACAACCACGCAAACATTGCCGGCTGCGGTTGCCTCGACGCCCACGACACCGGCCTCACGGCATGGGGGCGGAAGCTGATCTTGGAAATGAACACGGCCGGAATGGTCCCTGATGGATCGCACTGCAGTCCCCGCACCGGCCTCGACATCTGCGAGATCACGAATCGCCCAGCCGTCTATAGCCACTGCTGTATGCGCAGCATCTGGGACCATCCGCGCAACATCACCGACGAGCAGGCCCGAGCCTGCGCCGCCACCGGCGGCGTCATAGGAGTGACGGGTGTAGGAATCTTCCTGGGCCCCAACACTCCGACGCTCGAGGCGATGACGCGCCACATCGAATACGCCGTCGAACTTGTCGGAATCGGCCACGTCGGAATCAGTACCGACTTCTCGTTCGACAGCGGCGACTTCATCGACGAGCTCGCAGCCAACCCCGTCCTGTTCGACGAAAGCTATACCCGTTGGGGGCCGATCCAGTGGATGCCGCCAGAGACATTCATCGGCATCGGCCATCACCTCAGTGCGCGCGGCTGGGACGACGCTGACGTTGCCGCGGTGATGGGCGCAAACTTTCGACGCGTCGCCCAACAAACCTGGTTGACGAAGCACGGTGAAGCTTCGTGAATGGCGTTGCCACACAATCGACAGCAGTTGTTAACACGATTTAATCTCGGGGCCACCTGGCCCGCGGATACTCAAGACAAATCCTAGAAGTGAACGGCGGTAACAAGTCGTGGAGCAACTTAATGCGCTCGATGCGGGTTTCCTCATGGCCGAGGATTCGGACCGAAACGTCAGCCTGGCGATCGGCGGAGTCGCGATCA
This sequence comes from Mycobacterium sp., assembly GCF_049585075.1. GTDB lineage: Bacteria > Actinomycetota > Actinomycetes > Mycobacteriales > Mycobacteriaceae > Mycobacterium. The sequence goes on along the minus strand of NZ_JBAUZA010000162.1, from coordinate 28,433 downwards.
TCGACGGTCCCGCACCTAATCACGACATGTTCAAAGACGTTTTGGCAGAGCGTGTCCGGGCAATACCGCGCTGCACGCAAATGTTGCGTACTCAGCCGTTCGATGTCGGTGCTCCGCGGTGGGTCGACGATCCGAACTTCGACCTCAGCAGGCACGTGCGCCGCATAGCGGTTCCGCGGCCCGGCGATGACGGCGAACTGTTTCGGGTTGTCGCTGATGTCTTGGAGCGCCGCCTGGATCGGGATCGCCCGCTGTGGGAATGCTGGGTCATCGAGGGCCTCAAGGGCAATCGCTGGGCGATCTTGATGAAAATCCACCACTGCATGGCCGATGGAATCTCGGCAACTCGCATACTCGCCCGACTGTGCGATGACGTCGACCGAGACGCATTCACCCGACCCGTCGCCGCCAAACGGAGCGCCGCCGCGCACTCACATCTCAAGCCGGTGCCAGATCCCAAGCCGCCCAGCAACCCGTTGAACAATCTCTGGCGCGCAGCCACCGGCCTGACCGATGCGGCGGCGCGGACGGTGAGCGGGGCCGCCGAACTTGCCATCGGCCTGCTCCGGCCACACGCCGACTCGTCGCTGGTGGGGCCGGTCACCGCGATGCGGCGTTATCGCGCGGTGCGTGTGCCACTCCCTGACATCGAACAGGTATGCCGCAAGTTCGACGTGACCGTCAACGACGTCGCGCTCACCGCGATTACCGAGGGCTTCCGCTCGGTGCTGCTGAGCCGCGGCGAGGAACCCCGACCGGACTCGTTGCGCACGCTGGTGCCGGTGTCGATGCGTTCGCCCGACGCGCTCGACAAGCCGGGTAACCGCCTTTCGGTCATGCTGCCCTATCTCCCCGTCGAACAGAGCGACCCGATCCAGCAATTGCGGATCGTCCACAGCCGGATGACCCGGGCCAAGCACGGCGGGCAGCGACAAGCAGGCAGCGTGGCCGTGTCGGCGACCAACTATGTCCCGTTCATGTTGTCCTCCTGGGTGATTCGATTGCTCACCCGGCTACCGCAACGAGGCATCGTGACGCTGGCAACAAATGTCCCGGGTCCGCGACGCCAGCTGCAGATGATGGGCAGCAAGGTAGCCCGCCTGCTCCCGATTCCCCCCATCGCATTGCGGTTGCGCACCGGTGTCGCGGTGCTGAGCTACGCCGACGATTTGGTGTTCGGTATTACCGCCGATTACAACGCTGGAGCCGACGTCGACGAACTGGCGAATGGCATTGAAACCGCCATTACCCGTTTGGAAATGCTGAGCCAAGACTCAGTCTTGCTGTTCGCCAACAAATCGGTCTGACTACCCTGGCTAGCGGCACAACAGCCGCACGCCCGGAAGGTAGGACAGCCGAATTGTCGGTCACCATCGACCCGCGCCGCCATGACGCGGTGCTCTTCGACCTCGATGACCTGGCCACCGACCATCCGCTCGTCACGCGACTGCACGAGGCCGGTGTTGCCACCGAGGCTGCGAACCGTCCCGGCCGGTGTGCCCTCGTCACGGCGACCGGCGACGGTGTCGCCGCCGCCCGCACCGCTGGATTCGCCTTGGTGATCGCGATCGACGCGACCGGACGCGCCGACGAGCTGCGCAACCGCGGGGCCGACGCGGTGATCACAGACTTGGGCGAGATCAACGTGCGAACCGGTGACCGCCGGATGTCCGAGTTGCCCGACGCGCTCGAAGCGCTTGACGCGATGACCGGCCGGCGCCCGGCGGTGTTCTTCGATTTCGACGGAACGCTCTCCGACATCGTCGAGAACCCTGACGCTGCTCTGCTGGTCGATGGTGCGGCCGACGCGCTGACGTCGCTGACCGCACAATGTCCGGTCGCAATACTAAGTGGCCGCGACCTTGCCGACGTGCGTGAGCGGATCGGCCTTCCCGGCATCTGGTATGCGGGCAGTCACGGTTTCGAGCTGACCGGGCCCGACGGCGCACACCACGAAAACGCTGAAGCGGCGGCAAGTATCCCGGCGCTCGAGGAGGCCGCGGCGGGGCTGGCTGACCAACTCGGCGGCATCTCTGGTGTCGTGGTGGAGCACAAGCGCTTTGGCGTTGCCGTGCACTACCGCAATGCCGCGCGTGACCGGGTCGGTGAGGTTGCCGCAGCGGTACGCAACGCCGGCCAGCGCACCGGGCTTCACGTCACCACGGGTCGCGAAGTCATCGAACTACGTCCAAATGTCGACTGGGACAAGGGCAAGACGCTGCGCTGGGTGCTCGACCACATCCGCGATGACGAGGCGCCGGGTCCGTTCTTACCGATTTACCTCGGCGACGACATCACCGACGAGGATGCGTTCGATGCGATCGCCGATGACGGTATCCCAATCGTGGTGCGGCACAGCGACGACGGTGATCGCGCCACCGCAGCCAGCTACGCGCTCGATAATCCGGATCGGGCCCGTGAATTCACCGAGCGGCTCGCGCGTCAGCTCGCTCGCTGACTCCGATTGCGTGCAGCGCCTCAGCGGTTTCCGCATCGGAGGGGTAGAACGATTCGATCGCCACCTCGGCGACCGTGACGTCCAGCGGCGCGCCGACGACGGCGGTCATGCTGAAAAAAGCCAACTCTCGGGCGCCGTGCCGAAGCCGCAGCGGCACCGCGACGTCGGTGAGCCCGGGGCGCTCGGCCACGCCACCCGGGTAGGACGCGAGCTCGGCATGCAGCTCGGCCAGCCGCGCGTCGCGCGTGGCTTGCACTTGGCGGTGCAGCCGCTCGAGGATATGCGCGCGCCACTCAGGCAGGTTGGCGATCCGAGGGGCCATGCCGTCCGGATGCAGCGACACCCGCAATACGTTCAGCGGCGGCGTGAGCAGTGCCGGGTCGCATCCTTCGATGAGCATCGCCACGGCCGCGTTGCCGTCGAGCATTTCCCACCATCGGTTGACGACCAGTGCCGGGTACGGCTCATGTCCGGTGAGGATCTGACGCAGTGCTGATCGCAGCCGCGTCAATTCCGGCTCGTCGAGTGAGTGCTCGGGATAGGCCGGCGCGTAGCCGCCGGCCAATAGCAGCGCATTGCGCTCACGCAGCGGCACGTCGAGTTGCTCACTGAGCCGCAGGATCATCCCCGGGGTCGGGCGCGACCGGCCGGTCTCCACAAAGCTCAGATGTCGAGTCGAGATGTCCGCCTGAATCGACAAGTCGAGCTGGCTGATTCGGCGCCGCTCGCGCCATTCACGCAGCAGCTGGCCGACGGGGGGTGTTGCCGGGGCGGGCCGGGCCAGGGTCGTCACCGCGACGATGTTAGTTACCTCGGGTCACGGTCGCGATTACCTGAGGGGTAATCGGCGGCGCGCGCTACAGGAAGCGGGCGGCATCCACACAAGAACTTAGGACTTGTCCTTGTCTTCGTTCTTGTTCTTGTCTTCGTCGTCCTTGTCTTCGTCGTCGTCCTTGCTTTCGTGCTTGCCCTTGCCTTCGTCTTTGTCTTCGTCCTTGTCGGAGTCCTTACGTTCGTCCTTGCCGTCGCCGTTGCCTTTGCCGGTCGCTAGCTCGAGGGTGGCCCAATGACTCGGGGAGAGGAAGACCGACCACTTTCCGGCCTCTTTCCCCAACTTGAGGACGCCGTCTTCGACTTCCCACTTGGTGTCGTCGTCGTAGTCGCTCTCATGCCCGTCGCTGAAAGTGAGTTTGAATGCCATGGCCGCAGAGTGCCGCGCTGGCGGCCTCGCTAAACCAGCAAACGCAAATTGCCGGTCAGTGCTGGGTGTATTCCACGGCGCCGTCCTCGAGCACCAGCCGCGCCTCGACGCCTTCGGCGCCGGACGCTTCCGTGCGGAACACTGCCTTGCCGGGTCCGGTGCGCCAGATCAAGGTGGTCAGCGTCTCGCCGGGAAAGACCGGTTTGGTGAACCGGGCATCGATCGAGGTGACGGCACTCGCGTCGCCGTTGCCGAGTTCAGCGACCAGCGCCCGGCAGGAGAACCCGTAGGTGCACAGCCCGTGCATGATCGGCTTGGGGAAGCCGGCCAACTCTTTGGCGAACCACGGGTCGCTGTGCAGCGGATTGCGGTCACCGGAGAGTCGATAGATCAGCGGCTGATCCTCCCGGGTGGGCAAGGCAACCCGGGCGTCGGGCTCGCGGTCGGGGATCTCCGGCGCGACGGGCCGCTGGCCCGGCTCTCCCCCGAAGCCGCCCTCGCCGCGGATCACCAGCGTAGTGAGGGTTTCGGCGATCAGCGTCCCGGTGTCAGGATCGGTGCCGCGGCCGCGCAACATGAGGATCGCGTTCTTGCCCTCGCCCTTGTCCTGGATGTCAGCCACCTTGGTGACCACCGACAGCTTGCCGGCCGCCGGCAGCGGCGCGTGCAGCCGGATGCCCTGCGAACCGTGCAACAGCATCGCCCAGTTGAACGATCCGACTTTGCCGGCCGCGCCGAACGCCGGACAACAGATCACCGCATAAGTCGGCAGCACCTGCTGATCGATGCCGTGGCTGTTTTCCGTGGTGAACGACAAATCCTCGGTTCCGGCACCGACACCCAACGCGTAGAGCAAGGTGTCGCGGTCGGTCCATTCGAACAGCATCGGCTCGGTTGTTGCGCCAACGGCCTTCGGGTCGATCGCCATGCGGTTTCCTTTCGATCAGATTCGATCCGGCCAGCCATGGCGAACCTATGCAAACCCACCACACCGAAGCCGTCGACAAGGCAGGCTATCGCCATGCGCAATCGCACCGTGATCAGCAAGGCTGCTGCAGCACTAGTCGCGCTCCTGGTGACGATAACCATCGCCGCCTGCTCGGGAGGCCCGCACGTCCGCAGCATCACGCTGACCTTCATCCGGCATGCCGAGTCCCACAGCAACGCCGAGCACGTCATCAACACCGACATCCCCGGCCCAAGCCTGACCGAGGACGGCCAGGCGCAAGCCGAACAGCTCGCACATCAGCTGTCCCGCAACAACTTCGACGCCGTCTACGCCTCCGACATGGTCCGCACCCAAGAGACCGCTGAGCCGTTGGCACACGCGCTTGGCAAGCGGGTCGAAATTCTGCCCGGCCTGCGGGAAATCAACGCCGGCTGGTACAACAACGCGCCGAACAAGCGGGCTGACCTGACGTATCTGCTGGCGCCGGCGGACTGGCTCAACGGCGACCGCAGCGACGCCGTCCCCGGCTCGATCAGCGGCAATGAATTCAACAACCAGTTCAGTGCCGCCGTGCAGAAGATCTACGACAGCGGCAACAGCAAGCCGGTGGCGTTCTCGCACGCCGAGGCGATCATGTACTGGACCTTGATGAACGTGAAAAACCCCAAGGACAGCTTGGCGACCAGCCATAAGCTGCCGAACCTGGGCCGCGTGGTCATTACCGGCAACCCGTCGACGGGTTGGACGCTGGTCGACTGGGACGGCATTCGCGACTTCAGCTACTAGCCAGTCAGCTCTGGCTGTGCTGAGTGTGGGGAGCGGTAACCCGGGCAGTACGGTACTGGACAGTACTGCCCTTGTGGTTCTATCGTGAGCGCTGTGACTCAAGTTGCCCACCGGGCCGCAGAGCCGTCACCGTGGTCGCCGCGGGAGACGGAGTTGCTCGCGGTGACGTTGCAACTCCTGCAAGAGCACGGGTATGACCGGTTGACGGTGGACGCTGTGGCGGCGAAGGCGCGCGCCAGCAAGGCCACCGTGTACAGGCGCTGGCCGTCGAAGGCCGAATTGGTACTGGCCGCGTTCATGGAGGGCATTCGCCAGGTCGCCGTCCCGCCCGACACCGGCGCACTGCGCGACGACTTGCTGCGCCTGGGTGAAGTGATCTGCGAGCAGGGCCGGCAGCACGCCGGCACCATTCGAGCGGTGCTCGTCGAAGTGGCGCGCAACCCAGCGCTCAACGAGGTGATGCAGCAACAGTTCGTCGAGGAGCGGAAGGCCTTGATGCTTCACATCCTTAAGCAGGCCGCCGACCGCGGTGAGATCGACCAAGCCGCCATCAGCGACGAACTTTGGGATCTGCTGCCGCACTATCTGATCTTCCGGTCGATCTTTCCCGGGCGGCCGCCGACACGGCAGACCGTGCAAGCTCTCGTGGACGACGTCATGATCCCCAGCCTCACCCGGCCTACCGAGTAAGCGACTGACTGCGAATGTGTACGCTCGCGTCTCTTGTGCTGTCCGGTCCGGTACCGTACTGTCTTAGCTGTCGATCCGCCCTTCAAGCACCGGCAACGTGGCCAAGCAATCGTGCGACCGGATATCGAAAGGTCAACGGGTGAAAGCGATTTCACTAAGCAGCTTGGTCAAGCGATGGTGGATGGCGTTGGTTGCCATTGTCATCGTCGCCGCCGCCGGCTTCGGCGTGTACCGACTGCACGGCATCTTCGGCTCTCATCACAACGCCTCAACCGCCGAGGGCATCTCGAATGAGATCGTCCCGTTCAACCCGAAGAATGTGGTCCTCGAAGTCTTCGGCGCACCCGGAGCCGTGGCGACCATCAACTATCTGGACGTCAACGCGCAGCCACAACAAGTCCTAGACACTCCCCTGCCGTGGTCGTTCACGATCACGAGCACAGAGCCGGCAATCGTCGGCAACGTTGTGGCACAAGGTAATGGCAACACCATCGGCTGCCGAATCAAGGTCAACGGCGTCGTCAAGGACGAAAGGACCGTCAACGCAGTGAACGCCTATACCTTCTGCCTGGACAAATCCGGATGAGCAACCGTCACTTTCGGCGCCCCGCCGTGCCGCACACCGTCCGCCGACTTGCGGTGCCCATTCTCCTGCTGTGGGTGGTGCTGACCGCGCTCACGAATTCCACTGTCCCGCAACTGGAGGAGGTCGGGCGAGTACATAACGTTGCGCAGAGCTCGCCCGACGCGCCGTCACTTCAGGCGACGAAACACATCGGGAAAGTGTTCCACGAGTTCGACACCGACAGCACGGCGATGGTCGTCTTAGAAGGCGACAAGCCGTTGGGCGCCGATGCCCATCGGTACTACGACACGATGATCGGCAAGATCGAACAGGACAAGAAGCACGTCGAACACGTCCAAGACTTCTGGGGCGACACCCTGACGGCGGCCGGATCCCAAAGCGCCGACGGCAAGGCCGCATACGTTCAGGTGGATCTTGCCGGCGATTCAGGCTCGGCGCTGGCCAACGAATCCGTCGACGCCGTCCGCAAAATTGTCGATAACGTCCAGGCTCCGAAAGGCGTCAAGGCCTACGTCACCGGCGCGGCGCCGCTCATCGCGGATCAGTTCGAAGTGGGCAGTCAAGGCACCGCCAAGGTCACCTTGATAACCGTCTTCGTGATCATGCTGATGCTGCTGTTCGTCTACCGCTCGGTTCGCACGACGCTCCTCGTGCTGCTCACTGTCCTGATCGAGATGGCCGCGGCCCGCGGAATCGTCGCGTTTATGGCCTACAACGGGATCATTGAACTCTCGACGTACTCGACTAATCTGCTCACGCTATTGGTCATCGCCGCCGGAACCGACTACGCGATATTTTTCGTCGGCCGATATCAAGAAGCGCGCGGTGTCGGGGAAGACCGGGAAACGGCCTACTACACGATGTATCGCGGCACCGCACACATTGTGCTGGGGTCGGGTCTGACCGTCGCCGGTGCGGTATTTTGCCTCGCCTTCACCCGGCTGCCCTACTTTCAAAGCCTGGGTATCCCTGCCGGGCTAGGCATTCTCGTTGCGCTGGCGGCCTCACTGACCCTCGCACCAGCCATGATAACCATAGGCAGCCACTTCGGGCTGCTAGATCCCAAGCGCGCGTTGAGAACCCAGGGCTGGCGGCGGATCGGCACAGCCATTGTCCGCTGGCCGGGTCCGGTATTCGTAGTGGCGGCCGCGATCGCACTTATCGGCCTGCTCGCCTTGCCCGGATACAAGACAAGCTATGACGTTCGCCCTTACATGCCCGACCGTGCACCGTCCAAAGTCGGCTACGCGGCTGCCGAGCGGCACTTCTCCCGGGCCCGCTTAGAGCCCGAATTGCTGATGATCGAGGCGGATCACGATCTGCGCAATCCCGCGGACATGCTGATCTTGGAACGAGTGGCCAAGGCCGTGTTCCATGTCCACGGCATCGCTCAGGTGCAGAGCATCACCCGGCCGCTCGGGACGCCGATCGACCACAGCTCCATCCCGTTTCAGATCAGCGCACAAAGCGCCAGCCAGATCGAAAACCTCAAGTACCAGAAAGATCGGGCGGCCGATCTGCAGAAGCAGGCCGGCGAATTGGCTAAAACCATTGGCATTTTGAAGCAACAGTATGCGCTTCAACAGCAGCTGGCCGCCGACACCCACGCCGAGACCGAAGCCTTTCACGACACGATCGCCACGATCAACCAACTGCGAGACCAGATCGCCAATTTCGACGATTTCTTCCGGCCGATCCGCAGCTACTTCTACTGGGAGAAGCACTGCTACGACATCCCGGCTTGCTTCGCACTGAGATCCGTTTGGGACACCATTGATGGGATCGACCAGCTCAGCGAGAAATTTGAAAACCTCACTGCCACTTTGGATAAGCTGGATGCGCTGCAGCCGCAACTGGTGTCGTTGATTCCGCCTCAGATCGCCAGCCAAGAGACCAACCGCGACCTGACGCTGTCGAGCTACGCCACCCAGTCCGGCATCAACGCGCAATCATCGGCTGCACTGGAAAACTCGACCGCTCTTGGACGGGCCTTTGACGCCTCCAAGAACGACGATTCCTTCTACTTGCCTCCGGAGGTTTTTGACAACCCCGATTTCAAGCGCGGCCTGAAACTATTCATGTCGCCGGACGGCAAGGCTGCTCGGATGATCATCACCCATGAAGGCGATCCCGCGACGCCGCAGGGTATTTCACACATCGACCCGATCACCACGGCCGCGCATGAAGCGGTCAAGGGCACGCCGTTGGCCAACGCCGGTTTCTATCTCGGCGGTACGGCCGCCACCTACAAGGACATTCAGGACATGTCCAAGTACGACGTGATGATCGCCGGACTAGCCGCGCTGAGCCTGATCTTGCTGATCATGATGCTCATCACCCGCGGCCTGGTTGCCGCACTCGTCATTGTGGGCACGGTAGCGCTTTCGTTGGGCGCCTCATTCGGGCTGTCCGTCTTGGTGTGGCAGTACATACTCGGTATCCAGCTGTACTGGGTGGTGCTGGCTTTGGCCGTGATCTTGCTATTGGCCGTGGGCTCCGACTACAACTTGCTGTTGATCTCCCGGTTCAAGGAGGAAATCGGCGCCGGGCTGAAGACCGGCATCATCCGTGCGATGGCCGGCTCCGGCTCGGTGGTGACGTCGGCGGGCTTGGTGTTCGCCATCACCATGTGCGCGTTCGCGTTCGCCGATCTGCGGGTCCTCGGTCAGATCGGGACGACGATCGGTCTCGGTCTGCTGTTCGACACCCTGATCGTGCGTTCGTTCTTGACGCCGTCCGTCGCTACCCTGCTCGGCCGCTGGTTCTGGTGGCCGCAGCGGGTCCGTCCCCGCCCAGCCAGTGAAATGCTGCAGCCATACGGTTCACGCACCGCGGTTCGTCAACTGCTGCTGTGGGATGACCCGGATGACGCGGCCGAAGTAACTGCCCCGATACCCGCACGCTCATCCTCGTAGCGGGGCGCTGTTGACGAGAATTCACAGGTAGCGTCTGACTCGCCGGGAATACTCCGCGTATTCGGGACCGTAGTGTTGCCGCATAAAGCTTTCCTCCCGCAACACTTGCCGGTGGAACAGTAAGACGCCGGCGGCGAGGTAGACCAACGGAATCCAGTTGGGGAACACCAGGAATTGACCGGCGAGCACCAGCGCGAAACCAACGTAGATCGGGTTGCGGCTGACGGCGAAAATGCCTGTGGTTACCAGCTTATCGGGCTTGTCGACGTCGATGCCGACCCGGAAACTTCTGCCGAACGACACCAGGCTTCCGAACAAGACCAGTAGCCCGATGTAGCAGAGCCCGACACCGATCCAGGCAATGGCGTTGGAGTGGAAGAACATCTGCGTGCTGACCAGTGGCCAATCGAACGCGGCAGCAAAGATGGTGTAGAAGTAGAAGAGCGCCACCGGCGGGATCAGGAAGTCCGTCTTGTCAAGGCCGCCGAAGTGCATCGCCTGCGTCCCTGCCCGTCGTAGCACCAGCACTCGTGTGATTACTGTGCCGAGCAGGAGCACGATCGCCAGCGCGGCTAAATATCCGGTCATCGACGGTCCCTTCCATTCGCTTGAGTCGCGAACTCAAAGAATTCATCGCTTGATGAAGTCATCATATGATGAATATTGCGCCGTCGGCGCAGGCTCGTCAAGGCGTCCCGGCTTCCACGATCGCGTCACACTGCGTTGACGTGCACCACGCCAAGGGCCACCATGGCTTGCATGCGCTATGTCGTTACCGGCGGTACCGGGTTTATTGGGCGCCGAGTGGTGTCACGTCTGCTGGACGAAAGGCCGGACGCCGAGGTGTGGGTGATGGTTCGTCGCCCATCGCTGGGCAGGTTCGAACGTCTTGCCGAGCAGTGGGGTGAACGAGCGAAACCGCTCGTCGGCGATCTGGCTCAGCCCGATCTCGGGTTGACCGACGACGCCATCGCCGAGTTGGGCAACGTCGAGCATGTGGTGCACTGCGCGGCGATCTACGACATCACCGTCCCGGAGCCCGAGCAGCGCATAGCCAATGTCGAGGGGACCCGCGCCGTGATCGAACTCGCGCGCCGGCTCGACGCGACACTGCATCACGTGTCGTCGATCGCGGTGGCCGGAGAATTCCGCGGTGAGTACACCGAATCCGACTTCGACGTCGGTCAACCGCTGCCGACGCCCTATCACCAGACCAAGTTCGAGGCCGAGTTGCTGGTACGTGAGGCGGCCGGCCTGCGCCATCGGATCTACCGTCCGGCGGTGGTGGTGGGTGATTCGCGCACCGGTGAGATGGACAAGATCGACGGCCCGTATTACTTCTTTGGCGTGCTGGCCAAGCTGGGGGTTTTGCCCAAGTTCACGCCGATCATGCTGCCCGACACCGGGCGCACCAACATCGTGCCGGTCGACTACGTGGTCGATGCGCTGGTCGCCCTCATGCATGCCGACGGTCGCGACGGCCAGACATTCCACCTCACCGCACCGAAAACCATTGGTCTGCGCGGCATTTACCGTGGGATCGCCGCCGAGGCCGGGCTGCCGCCGTTGCGTGGATCGCTGCCCCGATCGGTCGCCGCACCGGTGATGAAGGTGCGCGGGCGGGCCAAGGTGTGGCGCAACATGGCGGCAACCCAATTGGGCATTCCCGCCGAGGTTCTCGACGTCGTCGACCTGGCGCCCACGTTTATCTCCGACAACACGCGAAACGCATTGCACGGCACCGGAATCGAGGTTCCCGAGTTCGCCAGTTACGCACCCCAGCTGTGGCGCTACTGGGCGCAGCATTTGGACCCAGACCGGGCCCGCCGCGACGATCCGGCCGGCGCCCTGGTGGGCCGTCACGTGATCATCACCGGCGCCTCCAGCGGCATCGGCCGGGCCGCGGCGATCGCCATCGCCGAGCGGGGCGCAACGGTGTTCGCGCTGGCGCGCAGTGCTGAGGCGCTCGACGACCTGGTCGCCGACATCCGCGCCAACGGCGGCCACGCTTACGCCTTCACCTGCGATGTCACCGACTCCGATTCGGTGGAACACACGGTCAAGGACATCCTGGGACGCTTCGACCACGTCGACTATCTGGTGAACAACGCCGGCCGTTCGATCCGCCGCTCGGTGGTCAACCAGACCGACCGACTGCACGACTACGAGCGGGTGATGGCCGTCAACTATTTCGGCGCAGTGCGGATGGTGCTGGCATTGCTGCCGCATTGGCGTGAGCGCAAGTTCGGCCACGTCGTCAACGTGTCCAGCGCAGGCGTGCAGGCACGTAGTCCTAAGTACAGTTCGTATCTGCCCACCAAGGCCGCGCTCGATGCGTTTTCCGAAGTGGTGGCTACCGAAACGCTTTCCGACCACATCACGTTCACCAACATCCACATGCCGTTGGTGGCCACACCGATGATCAAGCCGTCCCGCCGGCTCAACCCGGTACCGCCGATCTCCGCCGAGCACGCGGCGGCGATGGTGGTGCGCGGGCTGATCGACAAGCCAGCCCGTATCGACACCCCGCTGGGCACTCTCTCCGAGGCCGGCAACTACTTCACCCCCAAGCTGTCACGCCGAATCCTGCATCAGCTCTACCTCGGTTATCCCGATTCAGCGGCAGCGCAAGGGATCACACCGCCGGAAACCGTTGTCGTGCAATCGTCCCCGCAGCGCCGACCGAAGCGACCGACCCGTGCGCTCATCCGGGTGCGAGTTCCGCGGCCAGTCAAACGGGCGATACGGCTGGTGCCAGGCGTGCATTGGTAATCCACGGCGCGCCGGTATCGTGAGCGCTGTGAGCGCATCTCCGGTATTCGCCGACGTTGATACCGGAGTCGACGACGCAATCGCACTGGTGTACTTGCTGGCCAGCCCGGAGGCCGACCTGGTCGGTATCGCCTCGACCGGCGGCAACGTCGGTGTGGATCAAGTTTGTGAGAACAACCTCGGCCTGCTCGAGCTGTGCCGGATCGACGGCGTGCCGGTATCCAAAGGTGTCGAACACCCGTTGAACTCCCCCACGCTTCCAGTTGGGAAAGTCCACGGGCCAAGAGGTTTGGGGTATGCGGAGTTGGCGTCGACGTCACGGCAGCTCGCCGCCGATGATGCGGCGACGGCATGGGTCGAGGCGGCGCGGGCGCACCCGGGAGAGCTGATCGGGCTGGCCACCGGCCCGCTGACCAACTTGGCGTTGGCGCTGCGCAAAGAACCCGAGCTGCCGACGCTGCTGCGTCGCCTGGTGATCATGGGTGGCGCCTATGACTATCGCGGCAACACCAATCCAGTGGCGGAATGGAACATCGGTGTGGATCCCGAGGCGGCGGCGGAAGTGTTCGCCGCCTGGGCTCCAGAAGCGTCTGGGCCACAATCACTTCCGATCCTGTGTGGTCTGGACGTGACCTGGAACATCTCGGTAACACCGGAAATCCTGACCAGACTGGCCACAGCTGCAGACTCGACGACGACCGTGCTGAGCGTTGACGATGACCGGGGCACCCGGTCGTCGGCGTCCAACCCCCTGATTCGGGTGATCGAGGACGCGCTGCGGTTCTATCTGGAGTCCTACCACGACCTCGGCCACGGCTACCAGGCGCATCTGCACGATCCGCTGGCTGCGGCAGTAGCACTGGATCCGCCGCTGCTCGCAACAAGGCCGGCGACGGTGGATGTCGAGCTGACGGGGACGCTGACCCGCGGCATGACCGTGACCGATTGGTCGGGACGCTGGGGTCGAAAGCCCAACGCGCTGATCGGTGTTGGAGTCAATCCGGCAACATTCTTCGACCGTTTCATCGACCGGGTGGGGCCGTTCGCGCGGCGACTCGGCTAAACGCAAGCTTATTCGTAGATTCCCTCCAGATACCACCGCCGTTGGCGGTAGCACAGCAGCATCGCTTGCTCGCCCTCCAGCAAGACCTGGGCACGGGCGGTTCGACTGTGCCCCGTTCCGTCCCTAGGCCGGTTATCCCACCAGCGTTCGTCGACCGGCCATGGTCCGGCCCACCAACGCAGCCTGTCGTCACGGCCGCGAGAGGTCAGCCGTGCCGGGTCGGTGGAGAACAACCCGCGGCTAGTCACTCGAACCGAGTTACCCTGGGCATCAAGCAATTCCACTGGATCGTCGAGCAGCACTGTCGGCGACGGCTCGGGCAGTTGACCGGGCCACGGCCGACCCGGATCGGCCCGTGGCACCGGCTCGTCGCCCAGCGGCGTCAACGTAATGCGCTCGGCAGGCCCACGACCGCCGGACAGCACAGGCACCTGCACTGCCTCCGGGCCAAGCAAACCCTGCACGCGCACCAGCGCCCGACGGGCCCGCATCCTGTCCTCTTCACCGAGACCACCCCATAGCGGTAACTGCAGCGCCCCGGCCGACACCACCTCCACCGCCTGCAGCCGCAACAGCGTTACCGGTGCGGTGGGCCGGTCCACGATGGTCCTGGTGTTCAACCACCCGTCGAGCTGCCAGCGCACCCGGTCGGCGGTGGCATCTTCGGTCAACGGCTCGGCGCATCGCCACACCCGCATCAGCTCTTCGCCGTTGGCGGTGACGGCGTGCACGGCCAGTCGAGTGCATCCCACCCCGGCGGCCATCAACGTCTCATGCAACGTGCTGGCCAGCGAGCGGCCGGCAAATGCCGCGGCGTCGACTCGGGCGATCGGTGGATCGCATTGCAGCACGGCATCGAGTTCGGCCGGCGGCTCACGCCCGGACGGTCCGCGTTCCGGCTCGCCGCGGGCGAACCGGTGCGCGCTTATCGCGTCGGTGCCAAACCGGGAAGCCACGTCGGTGCGCGGCAATGTGGCAAACTGTCCGATGGTCCGAATTCCCATCCGCCACAGTAGATCCGCTAGCTCGTCCCGTCCGGGACCGGACAGGCTGGGCTCGGTGGCGAGTTGCCGGATCGACAACGCCGACAAGAACCGCGCGTCTTCTCCCGGTTCGACGAGTCGCCCAGCACGGGCGGCGAAGACCGCGGTGGACAGCTGATCGGCGACCCCGACCTGACATTCTGCGCCGGCTGCGGCCACTGCGTCGGTCAGCCGCTCGGCGGCCTGCTGTTCGGATCCGAAAAAGCGGGCCGCCCCGCGCACCGGCAACACCAACAGCCCGGGCCGCAGCACCTCGGCGCGAGGCACCAGATCGTCTACCGCCGCGATAACCCCTTCGAAGAAGCGGGCATCGCGGTCGGAGTCGGCTGTCACGACATGCAACTGAGGGCAGCGGGCCGCCGCCTCTCGTCGCCGTAATCCTCGCCGCACTCCCGCCGAACGGGCAGCCGATGAGCAGGCGATCACCCGGTTGGCCAGCGTGACGGCGACCGGGTCGGTCGCGGGTAGGCCTGCGGCCGCTGCCGCGGCGACCGCTGGCCAGTCCATGCACCAAATCGCCAGTACTCGGGAGGCCATGCCACCTACCCCGCCCGGATCCGCCTGATACGCCGTCCCCGTGCACAGACGTCGAGCAGCACCTTGCTGATCCGTCCGAAACCGGGCTCACTCGCGGTGATCTCATAGCCGCAGACCCGGGCCTCTAGTCGCACCGACGCCCCCTGCCAGTCACCATCGGTGACCAGCAGTGTGCAGCCTTTCTGGTGCGCGCGGGCCACCACCGCCCGCGCCCGTGTCTGCGGCACCGAACGCCCGCCCAGAGCCAGCACGACCAGATCCATTCCGTCCATAAGCACCGCAGCTACCTCCACCGGATCGGCACCGGGATCCGGGATCACCGCAAGCCGGCTTAGATCCGCTCCCATTTCCACGGCGGCCAGCAGTCCGATATCCGGCTGGCCGACAATGGCTGCGTTACCGCCGGCGGCGGTCACCGCGGCCACCATGCTCAGCGGCAGCGACCGGGCCCCCGACAGCACCGCCACGGTTCCCCGTGGCAACGCGTCTGGCAGCACATCAGCCAATAGCTGCGGGATCGGCAGTTTGGTCTCCGACTCCGGCAGCAGGTCGTCCGGGCCGGCGTGACTGCGAGTGTGAGCGTGCCGAGGTGAGCCGACCTTCCCGGCCACCGCCGCCATCTGGCGCCGCAGCTGTTTTAGCTGCTCAACATGGGTGTGATGCGGCCGATCGGAGGCGAGAATCGCCGTCATCACCACCTCCTGTGTAACGGGTGTTACCAATGATGTTCGAATGTATGTTCGATAGAATCAGTCAACACCTGCCCACCGACAAACGTCAAGCGGCGCACGACCCAGCAAACTTATGAAGTCGAGAAACCCGTTATTCCCACTCGATGGTGCCGGGCGGCTTGCTGGTGACATCCAGCACGACCCGGTTGACCTCGACGACCTCGTTGGTGATCCGGGTGGAGATTCGCTCCAGCACTTCGTAGGGCACTCGGGTCCAATCGGCGGTCATGGCGTCTTCGCTGGACACCGGCCGCAACACGATCGGGTGACCGTAGGTGCGACCGTCGCCTTGGACACCGACCGAACGGATGTCGGCCAGCAGCACCACCGGACACTGCCAGATCTGCTGATCCAAACCCGCGGCCGTCAGCTCCTCGCGCGCGATCGAATCTGCCCGACGCAGCGTGTCGAGTCGCGCCGCGGTGACCTCACCGACGATCCGGATCGCCAAACCAGGACCCGGAAAAGGTTGGCGCGCAACGATTTCCTCTGGCAGGCCCACCTCGCGCCCGACTGCGCGCACCTCGTCTTTGAACAGCAGCCGCAGCGGCTCGACGAGTTTGAACTTCAGGTCCCCGGGCAGGCCGCCGACATTGTGGTGGCTCTTGATATTCGCTGCCCCGCTGCCGCCACCGGACTCCACCACATCGGGATACAGCGTGCCCTGCACCAGGAACTCAATTTCTTTGTTTCCCAAAGCATCCCGGACGGCACCCTCGAACGAGCGGATGAACTGCCGTCCGATGATCTTGCGCTTGCCTTCGGGATTGGTCACCCCGGACAGCGCCTCCAGGAACGTCTCGGCCGCGTCGACGGTCACCAGGTTGGCACCGGTAGCGGCGACGAAGTCGCGCTGCACCTGCGCGCGCTCGCCCGCGCGCAGCAACCCGTGGTCGACGAACACACAAGTCAGCCGGTCCCCGATGGCACGTTGCACCAGTGCCGCGGCCACCGCGGAATCCACCCCGCCGGATAGCCCGCAGATCGCCTGGCCGTCGCCAACCTGTTTGCGCACCTGCTCAACCAGCACGCTGGCGATGCCGGCCGGCGTCCAATCCGGCGCGATGCCGGCCAATTCGTGCAGGAACCGGCTGAGCACCTGCTGCCCATGCGGGGTGTGCATGACTTCGGGGTGATACTGCACGCCCGCCAGCCGCCGGGAGCGGTTCTCGAAGGCGGCCACCGGCGAACCGGCGCTGGTCGCCACCACGTCGAACCCGTCCGGCGCGGAGGTGACGGCGTCACCGTGGCTCATCCACACGGGCTGCGTCTCGGGCAGATCCGAATGCAGTTCACCGCCAGCGACTTTCAGTTCGGTGCGGCCATACTCGCTGGTGCCGGTGCGCGCGACGGCCCCGCCAAGGGCCTGCGCCATCGCCTGGAATCCGTAACAGATGCCGAACACCGGCACGTCCAGGTCGAACAATGCCGGATCAAGATGTGGCGCTCCCTCGGCGTACACACTGGCCGGGCCACCGGAAAGCACTACCGCCTGCGGGTCGCGGGCCTTGATCTCGTCGATCGATGCGGTGTGTGGAATCACTTCGGAGTACACCCGGGCCTCGCGGACCCGGCGGGCGATCAATTGCGCGTACTGCGCGCCGAAATCGACAACCAGCACCGGACGGGCAGGCGATCCAGCCGCATCGAGGTCATCAGGTCCGGCCATGCAGTCAGCTTAGTGGCTGGCCCGGTTCGATCCAGGTCCTGGTGTGGTTCACCCACGTGCCGGTGGCGCCTTCGGTGTCGGGAACTAGGTGGAACTCAGGCCTGAATCCCGCTACAGCGAAAACGCCTCGCGTAGGGCGTCGACAGCGCCGGCTTCCCCGTCGAACGCGATGCTTCGCCGCGCCGCCTTACGCTTGGCTTCGGTGGAGCCTAAGCGCGCGGTGACGAGATCTGCAGCACTGGCCGTGACGGTCACGTCCGGTGTGCTCTGCGCCGCGGCGAAACGGCCCTGCTGCACTGCGAACTCGAAACGGCGGCTGTCGATGTCGGCGCGGAAGCTTCCCGCCAAGGCCGCGGCTTTGGCCGAATTGAACGGGATCACGAATCCGGAGAGGAACCCGGTCAACGGTGACACTGGGCCGCCATCAAGCAGGTCCAGTCGATCCAAGCCAAGCCAGGCAATGCCCTGGAGGACGGATGGCACCCGCTGCCAGCCGACGTCGCTGAGGCAGTAGACAGTACGCGCAATCGGGGGCGGCAACTCGGTGCGGTCGATGAGCCCGGCGTCCTGCAGCTCTTTGAGCCGCTCGGCCAGCAGGTTGGTCGCGATACCTGGCAGCTCGGCGCGCAGGTCGCTGTAGCGGCGCGGCCCCCCGAGCAACTCTCGCAGGATTAGCAAGGTCCACCGCTCCCCCAGGATGTCGAGTCCTGTGGCGATCGGGCAGTTCTGGTTATAGCTCTTTCGAGCGGACATGTGGCCACCCTACCAAGGCCAGACTTGTTTTTCAACGTTTTACTTGATTTTCTTGTCTCCTATGTTTAGAGTCCTGTCCATGCGATCTCAAGCCGTCTTCCGCGATCACCCCAACGCCGCGCTCGCCGTCATCTGCCTGTCCGTCTTCGTGATCAGCGTCGACGCCACAATCGTCAACGTCGCACTGCCCACGCTGTCGGCCGACCTCGGCGCCGATACCGCGCAACTGCAGTGGATCGTCGACGCGTACACCCTCGTCATGTCGGGCCTGCTGCTGTCGGTGGGTAGCCTCAGCGACCGCTACGGCAGGCGTGGCTGGCTGTCGTCCGGGTTGGCCCTGTTCGCGATCACCTCCGCAATTGCGGCACAGGTGAATTCGGCGGATGCGCTGATCGCTGCGCGCGCCGCCATGGGCGTGGGCGCAGCCGTGATCTTCCCGACCACGCTGGGACTGATCACCAACATCTTCACCGACCCGATACCTCGCGCCAAGGCCATCGGTCTGTGGGCGGCCATGGTCGGAGTCGGGGTCGCCGTCGGTCCGATCAGCGGTGGTTGGCTTTTGGAACACTTCTCCTGGGGCTCGATCTTTCTGGTGAACGTTCCCACCGCGATGGTGGCCATCGTCGGCGGAGTCCTGTTCGTTCCGACCTCGCGCGACCCTGCCACGCCACCCGTCGACCTCCCGGGTTTGGTGCTGTCCGCGGTCGGAGTGACGACGCTCGTCTACACGGTCATCGAAGCGCCCAGTTGGGGATGGAGCAGCACCCGTGCCGCGATTGGCTTCAGCGTGGCCGCAACCGTTCTCGCCGTATTCGCGCTGTGGGAGCGACGCAGCACCCATCCGATGCTCGACGTGACGGTGTTCTTCAACCGGCGATTCTCCGGCGGCAGCCTGGCCGTGACCGCGGGTTTTCTGACACTGTTCGGGTTCATCTTCGTCATCACCCAGTACTTCCAATTCATCAAGAACTACAGCGCATTCGAAGCCGGCGTGCGCCTGTTGCCGGTAGCCATCTCGATCGCAGTAGCCAGCATCCTTGGGCCGCGACTGGTCGAACGGGTCGGCAGCACCGCAGTCGTCGCCGGCGGGCTGACGGTGTTCGCCACCGGCCTGGCGTGGGCAGCCACGGTCGATGCGGCAACGCCCTACAGCCAGATCGCAACACAGATGCTGCTGCTCGGCGGCGGCCTCGGTCTCACGACCGCGCCGGCAACCGAGGCGATCATGGGATCCCTATCGCCGGACAAGGCGGGGGTCGGCTCGGCCGTCAACGACACCACCCGCGAACTCGGCGGCACGTTGGGCGTCGCCGTCGTGGGCAGTGTCTTCGCATCGGTGTATTCCGGCCACCTAGGTTCGGCGTCAGCGCTGGCCGGATTGCCGGCCGATGTTCGGTCGGCAATGCAGCACTCAATGGCGGTGGCACACCGAGTCATCGAGCAATCGCCGGCCGGACGCATCGCACCCATCCAAGATGCGGTCAACCGCGCATTCCTCGACGGCCTACAGGTCGGATCGCTGGTCTGCGCCGGCATCGCGCTGACAGCCGCGCTCGTCGTGGCCATACTGCTGCCGGCGCGGGCACGCCAATCGACTGTCGCCGCAGTTGAAATCGAACTGCCTGAACCCGGAAAGGTCACAGCATGAATTACACAGAGGCATGGAGCAACGGCCACGGACACGTCAAGTTCTTCACCCGGTCGGACGGATCCCGCCTGCGGTACTACACTGCGGGCGCTGGGCCAGCTCTCGTCCTCATCCACACCGTGCGGACCCAGCTCGACTACTTTCAGCGAGTCATTCCGCAGCTATGGGACTCCTACACCGTCTATGCCCTGGATCTGCCAGGCATGGGCTGGTCCGACGTCGTGCCCGGGGCACAGTACGAGGAGCCGGAACTGCGTAGCGCGGTGGTGGAGTTCGTCACCGGACTAGACCTGCACGCCATCACGCTGGTCGGTGAATCGCTCGGCGGTGCATTGGCTTTGGGCGCCTCGATCGATCTCAAGGACCGCGTGAGCAAGGTCATCGCGTTTAACGCCTACGACTACCCGGGTGGGCTCGAACGCGGCAACCTGTTCGCCAGGTTCATCATCAGCTCGATACGAACGCCTGGGCTGGGCCGGGTTTTCGGCCGCATGGAAACCGGGCTCACCCTGCGCGGCGTAATGCGGGGCGGCTTTGTCGACAAGAGCAAACTCAGCAAAGAATTCCTGGTCGAGCTTCGGAAGAGCGGACGCCGCAAGGGATATCCGCGAGTGGCCCGCGCGATCTACCGCAGCCTCAAAGGGCTCCAGAAAGCACGAGAACGCTACCCCAAGGTGTCGGCGCCCGTCACGCTGGTCTACACCGAGCGGGATTGGTCACGTCCCAAAGAACGAGACCACGTGGCCGGCCTGCTAGCCGACGTCCAACGCATCACGTTGCCGAACACCGGCCACTTCTCGGCTCTGGAATACCCCAACGCCATGACTCGCATACTCCTGCAGGCGCAGGAATTACCCAACTAGGGAAGGAAATCCAATGACACACCCTCGCGTCCTGGTAACCGGCGCCACCGGGAGGATCGGTAGCGCGGTCACCGCCCAACTGTTGCAGCGCGGCATCACGACTAGGGCCTTGGTGCACCGCGACGACGAGCGCAGTGCCCGATTGCGGTCCTCCGGTGCCGAAGTCGTCGTCGCCGATATGTTTGACATCAGCCAGATTCAGGCCGCGATGGATGGTGTCGACCGGCTCTACTTCAACCCCCCGTACCATCCACATGCACTCGACAGCGCGGTCGCCTTTGCCATCGCCGCACGGCGATCACGTCTGGAAGCGGTCGTGGCGCTTGGGCAATGGCTGGCCAGTCCCGAACACCCGTCGCTGATGACCCGGCAGGCCTGGTTGACCGACAAGCTGTTTGAGCTGCTGCCGGACACCGCCCATGTCGCAGTCGATCCGGGATACTTCGCCGACAACTATCTACAGTTGGTCCCGCTCGCCGCCCAGCTGGGAGTGTTGCCGACGCCGACCGGGACCGGCCGAAATGCGCCGCCCTCCAACGAAGACATCGCCCGGGTTGCGGTGGGTGCCCTCCTCGACCCGAACCGCCACGACGGCCGGGCCTACCGCCCGACCGGACCCACGCTGCTGTCAGGAGCGGAGATCGCCGACGCCGTTGGTGAGGCGTTGGGCCGAAAGGTGCGGCACATCGACATTCCGCCGTGGATGTTCTTGCGCGCGGTGCGCGTCAACGCCAAGCGACTTGGCGCCGACCTGTTCTTCGAGTCCAGCCTGCGCCACTACCTGCCCGAGCACGCACTGGGAACCTGGGCCATGGGCGGACCCACCACCCATGTCCGCGACGTCGCCGGGGTCGAACCCGAGGACTTTCTCACGATCGCACGCCGCTACGTGGGTGGCCCGGAATCTCGACGAACGCCACGCAATTTCATCCGCCAGGCCTGGCAGTTCCTGTTAACCGGGTTGGTACCAATGCACCGCCTGGAGCGCTTTGAGCGACGGCAGCAACATCCGCGGCCCGCTCATCCGCGGCTGTCGGGCCAGTCCGCGCTCTGGCGAAACGAGCACCTCGCCGCCACCGACAAAATCGCCGAACCGACATACCAGTAAGGAATAGAGATGACCGAGACCCTGATTTCCGACCAGTACTCAACTGGCCTATCTCAGCGCAATATCGAGCAGGCCCTCGTTGCCGCCGGCAAGGACCTAGACCACCTGCAGCCGGGCGACCTTGCGCCGCTGGAGGACTTTCACACCATGGGTCGCATCGCCACCAGCCAACTAGTGGATCTGGTCGGCATCACAGGTGAAAGCCGGGTGCTCGATGCGGGCAGCGGCATCGGCGGAACGGCTCGCTTCGTTGCCGACCAGTGTCGATGCCACGTTGCCGCGGTCGATCTGACCGACGAGTATTGCGACACGGCGCGTTGGCTCAATCGACTTGTCGGGCTGGATGATTGGATCACCGTCCGTCAGGCAGACGTCACCGAACTGCCCTACGCCGATGGCGGTTTTGACGTCGTCTTCAGCCAGCACGTTCAGATGAACGTCGCTGACAAGCCGCGCCTCTATCGTGAAGCACACCGTGTGCTGACCACCGGTGGTCGGCTTGCCCTGTGGGACATCACAACTGGTGATTCAGGTGAACTCGACTACCCATTGCCGTGGGCCGACCAACCAGGAGTCAGCCACCTGGCCACGCCAGGCGAATTACGCGCGGCCGTCGAGTCCGCCGGGTTCGCGATCGACCACTGGAACGACCTCACCGAGCAGGCCGGCACCTTGATGCAGGCGCTTCTCACACTGCCGCCTAACCCCCTGGGACTGCACGCCTTCGTCACCGACTTTGCGCAGAAAGCCCAGAACCTCGTGGCCGCCCTCACCGACGGACGGCTCCGCGCGATCCAAGGCGTCGCCCGCGCATCGTCGTCGTGAAGCACCGCGCCGGGGAGAGGGCGGCGACCCGGTCGCCATCATGCTCTCTGCCGTCTACGTGGTTTGGGCGATCTTCCTGTTTCGCTCCGCACGGGCTCCGAGCGCCAACCGACTATTCCTCGATTTCAACCTGACCGCGAATGCCGCCCACTTCGCCGTCATGTTCGTCCTGTTTACGGCCAATTTGCTTTTGCCCCCGGGCACCGGCCCACGCACCGGGCTACCGTGATGCAGTCGGATAGCCACCGGCACGCCCAAAAGGCCGTGGGCCCGACGGCACACATGATGAAGTATTAGGGCCCGATCAGTTAAGGAAGCGAGGTCCGCCGTGCTGGGTCTGCCCGAGTCGGTGCACGCCTGTTTATTCGACCTCGACGGTGTCCTCACCGACACCGCGAGCGTCCACACCAAGGCTTGGAAAACCATGTTCGACGCGTTCTTGCAGGAGCGGGCCGAAAAGACCGGCGAGCAGTTCGTCCCGTTCGATCCGGCGACCGACTACCGGCAATACGTAGACGGCAAGAAACGCGAAGACGGAGTCCGCTCATTTCTGGCCAGCCGCGGCATCGAACTGCCCGACGGCAGCCCCGACGATCCTCCGGACGCGGACACCATCTCCGGGCTGGGCAACCGCAAAAACGATGCCTTTCAAAAGACGCTGCACGACGACGGCGTCAAGGTCTTCGACGGCTCGCGACGGTATCTGGAAGCGGTGGCCGCCGCCGGTATCGCCGCGGCTGTGGTGTCCTCCAGTGCCAACACCCGCGAGGTGCTGGAAATCACCGGGCTGGATCGCTTGATTCAGCAGCGGGTGGATGGCGTCACGCTGCGCGAGGAACACATCGCGGGCAAGCCGGCGCCGGACTCCTTCCTGCGTGCCGCCGAACTACTCAAGGTTGAACCGGGCGCCGCCGCGGTGTTCGAAGACGCGCTGTCCGGGGTGGAGGCAGGCCATGCCGGTCATTTCGGCTACGTCGTCGGCGTGGACCGAGTAGGCCAGGCCGACGCGCTGCGCCAACATGGCGCCGATGTCGTCGTGACCGATCTCGCCGAACTGCTTTAGGACGCCAACATGATCAGTGAAGAGGACTTCCCCGTCGAACCCTGGCAGGTCCGCGAAACCCGCCTCGACTTGAAACTGTTGGCCCAATCGGAATCGCTGTTCGCGCTGTCCAACGGACACATCGGATTGCGCGGCAACTTCGATGAAGGTGAGCCGCACGGCTTGCCCGGCACCTACCTCAATTCGTTCTACGAGGTGCGACCGCTGCCCTATGCGGAGGCGGGGTTCGGTTTTCCCGAAGCCGGCCAGACCGTCGTCGACGTCACCAACGGCAAGGTGTTGCGCCTGATGGTCAACGACGAGCTGTTCGACGTCCGCTACGGCCAACTGCTCGACCACGAGCGGATTCTCGACCTGCGCGCCGGAACACTGGAGCGCCGCGTGCACTGGTGCTCGCCGGCGGGCAGACAAGTCAAACTGGTGTCGACCCGGCTGGTGTCGCTGGCCCAGCGCAGCGTCGCGGCCATCGAGTACGTGGTAGAGGCAGTTGATGAATTCGTCCGCATCACAGTGCAATCCGAGCTTGTCAGCAATGAGGATCAGCCCGAAACCTCGAAGGACCCACGGGTCTCGGCCGTGCTGGACAAGCCACTGGAGGCGGTCGACCACGAAACAACGGAAAACCGGGCAGTGCTGATGCACCGCACCAGGGCCAGCGGGCTGATGATGTCGGCCGCGATGGACCACGAGATCGAGGTCCCCGGGCGCGTCGAGGTCGAGACCGAAGTCCGCCCAGACTTGGCCCGCACCACGGTGATCTGCGGATTACGGCCGGGCCAGAAGCTGCGTATCGTGAAGTACCTGGCGTATGGCTGGT
Source organism: Mycobacterium sp. (assembly GCF_049585075.1). Taxonomy (GTDB): domain Bacteria; phylum Actinomycetota; class Actinomycetes; order Mycobacteriales; family Mycobacteriaceae; genus Mycobacterium. The sequence continues at coordinate 3,953 of NZ_JBAUZA010000162.1, read as the reverse complement.
CGAGCCTGCGCTCTCGCCCTGCGCTGCGCGATCAGGCCGCGGGTGCACTGGCCGGCGCGAAGTACAGCGGATGGGACGGCCTGGTAAAGGCCCAGCGGGAATACCTCGACAACTTCTGGGACAGCGCAGACGTAGAGGTCGACGGCGACCCGGTGATCCAGCAGGCGGTGCGGTTCGGCCTGTTCCACCTGTTGCAGTCAAGCGCACGCGCCGAACGCCGCGGAATTGCCAGCAAAGGCCTCACCGGCACCGGTTACGACGGCCACGTCTTCTGGGACAGCGAAGGATACGTGCTACCAGTCTTGACGTACACCGCGCCGCACGCAGCAGCCGATGCGCTGAGGTGGCGGGCATCGACACTCGACTTGGCCAAGGAACGTGCCGGCGAACTGGGCCTGGAAGGTGCAGCCTTTCCATGGCGGACGATTCGCGGCCAGGAATGTTCCGGCTATTGGCCGGCCGGCACGGCAGCCTTCCACATCAACGCCGACATCGCGATGGCGTTCGAGCGGTACCGCATCGTCACCGGCGATCAGTCGCTGGAGGAGGAGTGCGGGCTTGAAGTGCTCATTGAAACGGCTCGGCTGTGGCGCTCCCTCGGCCACCACGACCGGCACGGCGTCTGGCACCTCGACGGGGTGACCGGTCCAGACGAGTACACCGCAATCGTCCGCGACAACACCTTCACGAATTTGATGGCGGCACACAACCTTCAGGTCGCCGCCGACGCGTGCGCCCGCCATCCCGAGAAGGCGCGCGAGATGGGCGTTAGCACCGAGGAAACCGCCGCCTGGCGGGATGCTGCCCACGCGGCAAACATTCCTTACGACGAGGAGTTGGGCGTGCACCAGCAGTGCGAAGGTTTCACCACGTTCGCGGAGTGGGACTTCGAAAACAGAAACAACTATCCGTTGTTGCTGCACGAGCCCTATGTACGGCTCTACCCGGCGCAGGTCATCAAGCAGGCCGACCTGGTTCTGGCGATGCAGTGGCAAAGCCACGCTTTCACGCCCGAAGAGAAAGCCCGCAACGTCGACTACTACGAGCGACGCATGGTGCGCGACTCGTCGTTGTCGGCCTGCACCCAGGCGGTGATGTGCGCCGAGGTCGGCCACCTGGAGCTTGCGCATGACTATGCCTTCGAAGCGGCGCTGATCGATCTGCGTGACCTGCATTCGAATACCCGCGACGGGCTGCATATGGCCTCGCTGGCCGGCGCATGGACCTCGCTGGTCGGCGGCTTCGGTGGCCTGCGCGATGACGAGGGCGTCCTGGCTCTGGATCCGGCGCTGCCGGACAGTTTCGCTCGGCTGTGCTTCAGGTTGATGTGGCAGGGATACCGGTTGACCGTTTCGGTCACCCAAGACGAGGTGACTTACACGCTGCGCGACGGGCCCGACGGCGAGCTGACGATCCGCCACGCCGGCGAGGAGCTAACGCTCAGCACCAGCGAGCCGACGACGGTCCCGCTGCAGGAACGTCAGCCGCTGCTGCCGACGCCGCCGCAGCCGCCAGGCCGCGAGCCCATACACCGGCGCGGCAGCGTGGTCCCACTGAAAGTCCCTGCCAGCCAGTCGAGCTGATCGGCGCCGGCGGGACCTGATACGCCGCTCCTCAGCATCGCTACGCTCTGCATCGTCGCCGGCGGAAACTAGGCAGGCACAAGCGCGGTGATGAAAGCCAGCACAGCGACAAACCAGGCGATCAGGCTGACGAGCACGCACAACGAGCCCAATGCCATTAACCTGTCGCTGCGCTCGGCCTGCTGATTCCGCATCACTCCGACGATTCGTGGCATGCCGCGAAACCGGTCACCCCACTCCACCCGGGACGTGGCCCGCTTGAATCCGGTGGGATCGTCCGCAGTCCGGTGGGCCGGCGCCACCCCGGCGCCGTTTGCGTAAAGCGCCAGTCCGGCCACCAACAGCACTGCGCCGACGATGGCGCACACCAACGCGACCCAGAGCATGCATTCAACGTTGCCGCGCAGCGCCGTGTTCAAACGCGCCAGGCGTAAGAGCAGGTCAGCCGGCGGAGCTAATCGGCTCGATCGGCAGCCAGCGCAGTGCCCCGGGCGCATCAGCCGGCACCACCGGATGACGCGGCGCGATCGGGTCCAACCGACGGTACGGCTCGCCCTGACGCGGCCGCAGATCGTTTTCGCCCTTATTCGGCCACAGCGACGCGGCCCGCTCAGCCTGCGCTGAAATCGACAGCGACGGGTTGACTCCCAGGTTCGCCGAGATCGCCGCGCCGTCGACCACCGACATCGTCGGATAGCCATACACGCGGTGGTATGGGTCGATGACACCGTGTTCGGCGCTGTCGCCGATCACCACGCCGCCGAGGAAGTGCGCGGTCAGCGGGATGTTGAACAGCTCGCCCCAGGTGCCGCCGGCCACCCCGTCGATCTTGGCGGCGATGCGACGGGTGACCTCGTTGCCGACCGGAATCCACGTCGGGTTCGGCTCACCGTGCCCCTGCTTGCTGACGTAGCGGCGTCGGCCCAGCCGGCCGCGTCTGGTGAAGGTGGTGATCGAGTTGTCCAGATGCTGCATCACCAACGCGATCACCGTGCGCTCGCTCCACTGACGTGGATTGAGCAGTCGAAGCATGCGGCGCGGATCTTCGCCGGCTTGATCCAACAACTGCTTCCAGCGCGGCACGTCGGTGCCCTTGGGGCCGGGACCGTCGGTCATCAGCGTCTGCAGTAGGCCCATGGCGTTGGAGCCCTTGCCGTAGCGGACGGGTTCGATGTGGGTGTCCGACGTCGGGTGAATCGACGACGTGATCGCCACGCCATGAGTCAGGTCGAGGTCGGGGCTGACCTGCAGACGACCGGCGCCGACGATTGATTCGGAGTTGGTGCGGGTCAGCACACCGAGCTTTTCGGACAGGCCGGGCAACCTGCCCGTATCGCGCATCTTGAATAGCAGCTTTTGCGTGTTGTACGTACCGGCGGCCAGCACCAGATGATTCGCGGTGAATGTGCGCTTCTTGCGGCGCAGCAAGCGGCCAGTGTGCTTGGTGTGAACCTCCCACAGCCCGTCGGGCCGCTGCGCAAATTTGGTGACCGTCGTCATCGGATGTATCTGCGCCCCAGCCGATTCCGCGAGGCCGAGGTAATTCTTCAGCAGGGTGTTCTTGGCGCCGTACCGGCAGCCGGTCATGCACGACCCGCATTCCAGGCAGCCCGTACGTGCTGGGCCGGCGCCGCCGAAATAGGGGTCGGGCACCGTCTCGCCCGGGGTCTTGGTTCCGTTCGGACCGAAGAACACCCCGACCGGGGTCGGTACGAACGTGTCGCCGCAACCCATGTCGTCAGCGACCGCCTTGACCACGCGGTCAGCGTCGGTGAACGTCGGGTTCTGGACGACACCGAGCATCCGCTGCGCCTGCTGGTAATGCGGCATCAGCTCCGCACGCCAATTGCTGATGTGCGCCCACTGCGGGTCGTTGAAGAACGGATCCGGAGGTACGTAGAGCGTGTTGGCGTAGTTCAGTGATCCGCCGCCGACGCCGGCGCCGGCAAGGATCATGCAGTTTTGCAGCAGGTGGATGCGCTGGATGCCGTAGCAGCCGAGTTGGGGCGCCCACAGAAACTTGCGCAGGTTCCAGGACGTCTTGGCGAAGTCCTGGTCGGCAAAGCGGCGGCCGGCCTCGAGCACGCCGACGCGGTAACCCTTTTCGGTCAGCCGCAGCGCGGTGATGCTCCCCCCGAAGCCCGACCCGATTATCAGGACGTCGTAATCAGGTTCCATCCGGCCAGCCTAGCTCTCAGTTGTCGACGGTCAGGCCGACCTTCTGAAACTCCTTCAGGTCGCAGTAGCCGGCCTTGGCCATCGAGCGGCGCAGCCCGCCGACCAGGTTCAGCGAGCCGAACGGGTCGTCGGACGGCCCGTCGAGCACCTGGCGCAACGGCGGCCGCTCGCCGACGGCGACCTGCAATAGTG
>NZ_JBAUZA010000161.1:0-2997 GCF_049585075.1 Mycobacterium sp. | reverse complement strand
GGGTGTGCTGCCGCGTCCTGCGGTAACCGACCACGCCGAGATACGAGAGTAGTGATGGATCAAACCACCCGGACCGATATCACAGTCAACGTCGAGGGTTTCTGGATGTTGCAGGCGTTGCTGGATATTCGCCACGTCGCGCCCGAATTGCGGTGCCGGCCATTTGTTTCCACTGATTCGATGGAATGGCTGAACGAGCATCCGGGCATGGCTGTCATGCGCGAACAGGGGATCGTGACGGGCGAGACGGTCGACGAGTCGATCGCTGCCAGGATGCGGGTATTGGCCGCGCCCGATCTCGAGGTCATCGCGCTGCTGTCCCGCGGCAAGCTGCTCTACGGCGTCAAGGAAAAGGAAGAAGGCAGCGAAGACGAGCCGGTGGGCTCCCGCGAGATCCCAGACAATGAGTTTCGTGTGCTGCTAGCCCGCCGCGGCCAGCATTGGGTCTCGGCGGTACGGGTCGGCGACGAAATCACCGTTGACGACGTCGCAGTCGCCGACACGACTTCGATCGCGGCGCTGGTGTTCGATGCCCTGGAGTCGATCCACCACGCCGATCCCGCAGCGATCAACGCGGTCAACGTGCCGCTGGAAGAAATGCTGGAAATCACGAAGGCCTGGCAGAGCTCCGGTTTCAATGTCTTCTCCGGCGGCGATCTACGCCGACTCGGCATCAGCGCGGCGACGGTGGCCGCGCTGGGACAGGCGCTGTCGGATCCGGCGGCTGAGGCCGCCGTTTACGCCAGGCAATACCAAGACGACGCCAAGGCGCCCAGCGCCTCGGTGCTGTCGCTTAAGGACGGATCGGGCGGGCGTATCGCTATGTACCAGCAGGCGCGTACCGCCGGGTCGAACGAGGCCTGGCTAGCTATCTGCCCTGCTACCCCGCAGTTGGTCCAGGTCGGGATCAAGACCGTTTTGGAAACCCTTCCCTACGGCGAGTGGAAAACGCATAGCAGAGTTTAACTGAACGTTACGGAAATACCGCACGTACCAAGGTTTTTCGGTGCAGCATTCACTCAAGATGCGGATGCCGCGAAACACTCTAGAATCTGCTCAACAATTGGGACGCGACGTCACAATTACAAATAGCGAGGCAAGACACATGGACCCAGAAATCGTCGACAGAGGGGTTGCACAATGACCGCAGTAGCCGAGGCGCCACAGCCTGGTTCAGAGGCAGTCTCATCGCCTCAGTCTGTAGTGGTTGGCATCATCGCCGGCGAGGGCGCGCAAATCGGCGTGCTGCTAGACGCCAACGCCCCGGTATCGGTGATGATCGACCCGCTACTCAAGGTCATCAACGTCCGACTGCGGGAGCTGGGTCTGCCGGCCCTAGAAGCCCAACAGCGCGGCAGGTGGGCGTTGTGCCTCGTTGATGGCACACCGCTACGGGCCGCCCAGTCGCTGAGCGAGCAGGACATCTACGACGGCGACCGGGTATGGCTGCGGTTCGTCGAAGACACCGAGCATCGCTCGCAGGTCATCGAGCACATCTCGACGGCCGTGTCGGTCAACCTGAGCAAGCGGTTCAGCTCAATCAACCCGACGGTGGCCATCCAGGTCGGCGCGGCAATGGTCGCGAGCGGGGTGCTGTTGGGATCGCTGCTGCTGGGCTGGTTCCGCTGGCACCACGACTCGTGGGTACCGGCGCCCTACGCCTTGGTCATCGCGGTGCTGGTGATCTCCGTGGCGCTGATGATCCTGTCGCGTGCCAAGACCGTTCAGGATCGCCGCGCAGGCGACATCTTGCTGTGGAGCGGTCTGGCGCCACTTGCGGTGGCGGCCGTTGCGGCGCCGCCCGGACCAGTCGGTGCGCCACACGCGGTGATGGGATTCGCGGTCGCAGGCGTCGGCGCGATGCTTGCCATGCGGTTCACCGGCCGTCGGCTGGCTACCGGAACTGCGATCGTCACGGTGTCCCTGGCCGCGACGTTGGCGAGCCTGGCCCGGATGGCGCTGGGCACCGGTGCGGTCACGCTGCTGACCTGCATACTGCTGGCCTGCGTGTTCGGCTATCACGGCGCCCCGGCGCTGTCCCGCTGGTTGTCCGGGATCCGGCTGCCGGTGTTCCCGTCTGCCACCAGCCGCTGGGTGTTCGAGGCCCGGCCTGATCTGCCGACGACCGTCGTACACCCCGTTGGCGGCGGCCGCCCGACCCTTGAGGGCCCCGCGTCCGTCCAAGACGTGGTGCTGCGGGCCGAGCGGGCCCGGTCATTCCTGACCGGCCTGCTGGTTGGACTGGGTGTGCTGACGATTGTGTCCCTGGGGGGCGTATCCGATCCACGCACGGGCGACCGCTGGCTACCGCTACTGCTGGCCGCTGCCACCGCCGGCTTCCTGATGCTGCGCGGCCGCTCCTACGTCGACCGCTGGCAGGCGATCATCCTGGCCTTGACGTCGGTGCTGATCATCGCCGCGATCGTGGTGCGATACACGCTGGTGTTGTCCTCGACGGCCGCGATGTCGGCCGGAGTGGCCATCGTGGTGCTGTTGCCTGCGGCGGGCTTGACGGCTGCGGCGGTCGTGCCTAACACCATCTACAGCCCGCTGTTCCGCAAGCTCGTGGAATGGGTGGAATACCTCTGCCTGATGCCCATCTTCCCGCTGGCCTTGTGGCTGATGAATGTCTATGCAGCGATTCGTTACCGGTAATCGTCGGCTGCGTCCGCTTCGCGCGGCCGCAGTGGCTGCCACGACGCTCATCGTTGCATCGGTAGCGCTTTCCGGCGCGCCGGCCTACGCGATCGATCCACCCGGGATCGACCCGGGGGCGGTACCGCCGGACAGTTCGCCGGGGCCTCCTCAGCCGATGAAACAGGGCTCGTACTGCACGGAGGTTGGGGTGTTGCCGGGCACCGACTTTCGGGTGCAACCGAAGTACATGGACATGCTCAACCTGAATGAGGCGTGGCGCTTCGGCCGCGGCGGCGGCGTGAAGGTCGCCGTCATCGACACCGGAGTGACCCCGCACCCGAGGCTGCCGCACCTACTTCC
>NZ_JBAUZA010000160.1:0-2405 GCF_049585075.1 Mycobacterium sp. | reverse complement strand
GTCGAGCACTACCGCCGCGGCCGCCGACCAAGTTTTCCTGCTGATCGGCGATGCGCCGTCGGCGTAAACGACCCGCACACCGACGGCCGCTGCAACCCGGTCGACCTCATTGCGCAATGCGGGTTGGGCTACCACGGCCAGGATTCCGCGAGCGCCGCCAGCTCCGGTAGAGGTGGTCATCGGGCCACCGTGCCCGGGCACGATCCGGGCCGCCAGTCACGAACGAGGATTTGTGGACAACGCGTGGTCTGCGCACAACTCGGGAGATGCGCCCGGCAAACCGCGGGGCCGCGGCAAGGGCCCTTACCCGACAAAAGGGACGACCCCCGCCAGGGGGGGAGGAGGCGAGGGTCGTCGTGTATCAGCCCCGGGGGGTCGGGCTGATGCACCCTCGGCTAAGCCGAGTACTGCTTACTATACACATGACAGCATCTAGCAGCGCAAGAGCTGTTTTTGTTCTGTGCACGGCGTTCAGCCGGCTCGCGGCTCGACGGTACGGCCGTCGCGAGCAACCGAACGGGGTTTGACCGGCTGTTTTGCGGGAGACGTCGCGTTTTGTCGCGTCGCCCCCCTATGCTGGGGCGGTGACCGTCCCGGACTCGGCCGCTGACCAGCAAACATCACCGCCCCGCACCGGTCGCACTCCTCGGACCGCCGCATTTTTCGATCTGGATAAGACGATCATCGCCAAGTCCAGCACGCTGGCGTTCAGCAAACCATTTTTTGCCCAGGGATTGATTAACCGGCGAGCGGTGCTCAAGTCCAGTTACGCCCAGTTTTTGTTCCTGCTGTCCGGCGCCGACCACGACCAGATGGACCGGATGCGCATCCACCTGACCAACATGTGCACCGGCTGGGATGTCGAGCAAGTCAAGTCGATTGTCAGCGAGACGCTGCATGACATTGTCACGCCGCTGGTGTTCGCCGAAGCCGCGGACCTCATCGCCAGCCACAAGCTGTGCGGCCGCGATGTCGTAGTGGTCTCGGCGTCCGGCGAGGAACTGGTGGCACCGATCGCGCGTGCGCTTGGCGCCACCCACGCGATGGCGACTCGCATGGTCGTCGAGGACGGCAAGTACACCGGCGAGATCGGGTTCTATTGCTACGGCGAAGGCAAGGTGCAGGCGATCCGCGAGTTGGCCGCGCGCGAGGGCTATCCGCTCGAGCATTGCTATGCCTACTCCGACTCGATCACCGATATGCCGATGCTCGAAGTCGTTGGGCATCCGAGCGTGGTGAATCCGGATCGCGCGCTGCGCCGGGAAGCGACCGCCCGCAGCTGGCCGGTGCTGGCGTTTTCGCGCCCGGTGTCGCTGCGCGACCGTATCCCGGCACCGTCGGGAGCCGCGGTCGCGACGACCGCCGCGGTGGGTGTTAGCGCACTGGCCGCCGGGGCGCTGACTTATTCGCTGCTCCGCCGGTTCTCGCTGTAGCGGCCCCGCCGCTTCAGCAAACGTGTCCGGTAACCGGGCGATATCAGTTCAGCTTTTTCATGGCATCCGAAAAGCAAAAGACTCTTGATGTGACCAGGGTCACGTAGTACAAAGGAGTCACGGAAGCCCGGTGAGGCCAAGATCGTTCCGGAAGAGAAGGTTCGATCTCCCTAATTGGGCGACCCAGCACGGTTCCCGGCACCCACGCGGAGTCACAGCCGCGAAGATGGCAGAAGTGTTGCGGGCCTGCGTAATTGCGAAGAGCGGACGGCGTCGACGGTCCTTTGGGTGGGATTGCAGCCGGAAGTGTCGCAAGATCGCCGAGGCCACCCACGCAGCCCAGAGTTGCACGCTTGGTAACCGGGTCCCGTGCTAGCGGGCGGCGAGCCGAAGTATTTCGGAGCGTCGCCCGCTTTGTCCGTCTGGACCAAGCCATCGAATCACTCCCGGTGATGCGGTTTCGGCAACCTAGTCAGTTAGTGATTCGGCGATCGACAACGCTTCCTGCGCGCCGTCGCGCATGGCGCGACAACAGAGCACTAACCATGCCGACATCCCGTTGGGAGTCCCGGCGGCGAACCCGCTGGCGGCGTCGCGATAGTCGGCGGCGCGGCGCATCCAGCTGACCTCCGGTACGCCCAGCCCGTGTGGGTCCAGGCCGGTGGCGATGGTGACCAGTCGGGCCACTGCCCGAGCCACCACTCCGTCGGCGCTGCCGAACGGTGCCATGGTCAGCAGCTCCCCATGGGCGACCGCGGCGATCACCGGCGCCGGCGCACCGGTACCCCCGGTGACGATCTTTGCGAGCAGCTCAAGGCGGGGTCCGACATCGGGGTCGGCGCGTGGCCTGCCCAACCGGCCCTCATCGACCCGGTCGGCGGCGGCGAGCATGTGCAGCCGCGCCAGCGCCTGCAGCGGCGCGCGCTGCCAGACGCCGACCAGCGGGGTCTCGCCGCCTTCCAGCGCCTGCGC
>NZ_JBAUZA010000159.1:0-3328 GCF_049585075.1 Mycobacterium sp. | reverse complement strand
GCACGGCCCGGGGCTGGTCGTAACGCTCGACGACGCGCAGCGCGACGCCAACGGCCGCTTCCCGCGCGACGCGTCCCCCGACGATCTCGTGGTGCACCAGCAGGACATCCAGGCTGTGCTCAACGCGTTGTGGAGTGCGGGCGCCGAGGCGATTCAAATGCAGGACCAGCGCATCATCGCCACCTCGGCGCCGCGCTGCGTTGGGAACACATTGCTGCTCAACGGCCGGACCTACAGCCCGCCGTATACGGTCACCGCGATCGGCGACGCCGCGGCCATGCAGGCCGCGCTGGCCGCCTCTCCCCTGGTGAGCCTCTACAAGCAGTACGTGGTGCGGTTCGGCCTGGGCTACACCGAGCAAGTCACGCCGGATGTCCGGATGACCGGCTACAGCGAGCCGGTGCGGATGCACTTCGCCCAGCCGGCCGGCCCGGTCAGCTACTGATCCGCCCCGCCGTCGCGCCCAGCGGTAACCTGGGACGATGCGGATCTTGGTCGTCGACAACTACGACAGCTTCGTCTTCAACCTGGTGCAGTACCTCGGCCAGCTGGGCGTCGAGGTACAGGTCTGGCGCAACGACGACGCTCGGCTGTCCGACCACGCCGCGATTGCCGCCGAAGTCGACGGGATCCTGCTCAGCCCGGGCCCGGGCACGCCGGAACGCGCCGGCGCATCGATCGACTTGGTGCGCGCCTGCGCGGCGGCCAACACTCCGCTGCTGGGCGTATGCCTGGGGCACCAGGCCATCGGTGTCGCGTTCGGCGCGACCGTGGATCGGGCTCCGGAGTTGTTGCACGGCAAAACCAGCAGCGTCTTCCACACGAATGCCGGTGTGCTGCAGGGACTTCCGGATCCCTTCACAGCGACGCGGTATCACTCGCTCACCATCCTGCCGGAAACCCTGCCCGCCGAGCTGGAAGTGACCGCCCGCACCGGCAGTGGGGTGATCATGGGTGTGCGGCACACCGAGCTGCCGATCCACGGGGTCCAATTCCACCCGGAATCGATACTCACCGAAGGTGGCCATCGAATGCTGGCCAACTGGCTGGCCTACTGTGGTCAGGTGCTCGACGACGAGTTGGTCCGGCGGCTGGAAAACGAGATCGTGAGCAGTCTGGCTACGGTGCGGCACTCCGCCGAGATGGACGCCGTCGGCTACTGACCGAACTTCAGCGTGATCGGCCCGTCCTTGTTCACGCCCTGACCCGCGGACGGACTCTGGAAGACCACTCGGTTGTGCTGAGAGCCGCCGGCGTCGACGTCGGAACCCTTGACCAGAACGCCGTTCCATCCGAGCGCACGTAGCTGCGGCTCGGCGTCGGCCCAGAACAGCCCCGACAAATCCGGCATGACGAACTGGTTGCCCTTGGAGACCTGGATCTCGATGATCGTATCGACCGGAACAGTCGCTCCCGCAGGCGGATTGGTCCCGATTACATCGCCGGCCGGGCGGGGGCTGTCGACGGCGGCCTGGCTGAATTTGCTGAACCCGTAGACCGTGAGGTTCTTCTGCGCGAGGTCGGCGCTCTGTCCAGCGACGTCGGGAACCTGCTTGGTCGACGGACCCGAGCCGACGATCACGGCGATCTCGTTGGTGATCGCCGACGTCTGGTTGGCCGGCGGGTTGGTCCCGATGACCTTGTCCTTCATCTCTGGCGTGGACGGCGACCGGACTTCCTTGAAGCGGCCGAACCCGGCCGACTTCAGCTTCTTCACCGCCGATGCATAACTCAGCGACGACACGTCGGGCACCTCGCGTTGCTCGGGGCCGGTGGAGACGTTGATGGTAATCAGTTCGCCGGCACCAACTTTGGTGTTGGCGCCGGGATCGGTACCGATGACGTGATCGGGCTGGACGGTCGAATCCGGCTTCTGCTGGGTGCGCGTTTTGAAGCCGTGATTTTGCAACGCGGCAATCGCATCGGCGGACGCCTGGCCCCGCACGTCGGGCACCTGGACGTTACGCAGCCCGCCACCGAAGGTGTTGATCAGGATGGTGACGATGACCGTCAGCACTGCCAGCGCAGCGACCGCGATGACCCAGCGGCTCACCGAACCCGGGCCGCGTTCGCGGCCGAAGTCGAGTTCTTGGCGGGGTAGCGGATCGGTTTGCGGCCCGGCCGAGTCGCTGGGATGCGTCGAGGCCAGCAGCGACGAGCGCTCGGCTTCGGTCAGAATCTTGGGCGCCTCGGGAGGCTCACCGTTGTGCACCCGCACCAGGTCGGCCCGCATCTCCGCGGCGGTCTGGTAGCGGTTCTCGGGATTCTTGGCCAGCGCCTTGAGCACCACGGCGTCGAGGTCGGGGGAGATGCCCTCATGGCGCTGCGACGGCGGAATGGGGTCCTCGCGGACATGCTGGTAGGCCACCGCGACAGGTGAGTCGCCGACGAAAGGTGGCTCGCCGGTGAGCATTTCGTAAAGCACGCAGCCCAGCGAGTAGACGTCGGAGCGGGCATCGACCGAGTCGCCGCGGGCCTGCTCGGGAGACAGATATTGCGCGGTGCCGATGACGGCCGCGGTCTGGGTGACACTGACTCCGCCATCGGCGATCGCCCGGGCGATGCCGAAGTCCATCACCTTCACCGCGTTGGTGGTGCTGATCATGATGTTCGCCGGCTTGACATCGCGGTGGATGATGCCGTGCTGGTGGGAAAAGTTCAGCGCCTGGCAGGCGTCGGCGATGACCTCGATGGCCCGGGTGGGCGGCATCGGCCCGTCGGTGTGGACGATGTCGCGCAACGTCACACCGTTGACGTACTCCATCACGATGTAAGGCAGTGGGCCGGCGGCAGTTTCGGCCTCGCCGGTGTCGTAAACCGCGACGATCGCCGGGTGGTTGAGCGCGGCGGCGTTTTGCGCCTCCCGCCGGAATCGCAGGTAGAAGCTGGGGTCACGGGCCAAGTCGGCGCGCAGCACCTTGACCGCTACGTCGCGGTGTAACCGGACATCCCGGGCCAAGTGGACCTCGGACATGCCGCCGAAGCCGAGGATCTCGCCCAGCTCGTAGCGGTCGGACAGGTGTTGCGGGGTGGTCATTAGGGTGTCTCGGGTCGGGGTGGCAATGCGCGGGGGATCAGCGCGACCGCCTGCGGCCGGCTTTGCCGTCCAGCATTACCTGTTACCCCTCGATCCGTCCAATTTGTCGGATGTGCCGGAGACGACCCGGGCTTGCTGGGTGGCTGCCCGGTGTCGGTCACGGTCGGTGCGGACGGTTGCTGCTGGGAGCTGTTGTCCTTCGAGTTCATCACGATGAGGACGGCGATGATGATCGCCAATGCGCCGAGTACTCCGGCGGCCCACAGCAGCGCTCGCTGACCGGACGAGAAG
>NZ_JBAUZA010000158.1:0-5940 GCF_049585075.1 Mycobacterium sp. | reverse complement strand
GTGGTATCGGAAGTCGGCGCCGACCTTGGGGCAGCACAACGCGAGCGTCCTCGGCGACCTACTCGGCCTCGACAGCGCGTCGATTGCAGCGCTCACAGAAAAAGGAGTCATCGGGACCAGGCCAGGCGGATTGGACTGAGCGGTGAAACTTCGTGTCGACTCAGAAATGTGCCAAGGCCATAGCCGTTGTTACGCAGCGTATCCCGAACTGTTCGACGTCGACGACGAAGGGACCGCCGTCGTCACCGTGGAAAATATTCCTCCCGGATGGGAAGACCGCGCACACAACGCGATCGCGAATTGTCCCGAGCGTGCCATACATATCGTCAAGGAGTCGCCATGAAGACCAATGGAGCAGTTCTGTGGGGGCTGAACGAAAAGTGGTCGGTCGAAGAGATCGAACTCGATCCGCCGCAGGAGGGCGAGCTACTCGTCGAGTTCGAAGCCACCGGTCTATGCCATTCCGACCACCATATCCGCACCGGCGACATGTTCGGGGTGAGTTTTCCCTTGATAGGTGGACACGAAGGGGCGGGAATCGTCCAAGAGGTTGGCCCGGGAGTGCGCGATGTAGCTGTGGGAGACCACGTAGTCACGTCCTTCCTGCCGGCGTGCGGTCGCTGCCGTTGGTGCGCCACCGGTCGTCAGAACCTGTGTGATTTCGGGGCGACCATCCTCGCGGGAGTTCAGGCCGACGGCACCTTCCGGCGCCGGGCCAGGGGACGGGGCATCGGCGCGCTCTCAGGCGTCGGCAGTTTCGCGCAATGGGGTGTGTTGTCGGAAGCCTCAGTAGTCAAGATCGACGACGATGTGCCGCTGTCGCGCGCGTGTCTTCTTGGCTGCGGCGTCACCACCGGCTGGGGTTCGGCCGTCAATACCGCGAATGTTGTTCCCGGCGATGTGGTGCTCGTGATGGGCTGCGGGGGCATCGGCAGCGGTGCCATTCAGGGCGCGCGGCTGGCGGGCGCGGAGCACATCGTCTTGGTCGATATTGAGCCGAGCAAGCGCGACAAAGCATTCCAGTTCGGAGCCACTCACTTTGCCACCTCGATGGAGGAAGCCACCCAGTTAGTTGGCGAGATTACGCGTGGAGTCATGGCCGACTCGGCCATCCTCACGCCGGGCGTGCTCGAAGGCGCGATGATCACTGACGCGCTCAATGCGGTGCGGAAGGGCGGTGCCGTGGTGGTCACCGCCCTGGCATCGATGTCCGACGTGACGCCGACGCTGCCGCTGACATTGTTCACGCTGTTCCAAAAACGGCTCCTGGGAAGCCTTTACGGCGAGGCCAACCCGCGCGCCGACATCCCTCGCCTGATAAGCCTGTACCGGAGCGGCAAGCTGTTGCTCGACGAGACCGTCACCACCGAGTACAAGCTCGACGACATCAATGAGGCCTACGACGACATGCTCGCTGGCCGCAACATCCGCGGGGTGATAGTCCACGACCACTGAGCTAATGGCGGTCAACCCGCAATCTTACTGCCGCGAAAGCTTGTAACCGTCGCTGATCTCCGAAAGCGAATGGCACAAAGGGAGACCCATGTCAAACACTGTCCTTGTCACCGGCGCCTTCGGCCTGGTTGGGTTCGGCAACCGTCCGGAGACTGGCCGAACTCGGCCGCCGGGTGGTGGCGACGGACCTCGATACGCCCGCCAACCGGAAGGGGGCTAGGAAACTACCTGACGGGGTCGAGTTCCGGTGGGCCGACCTCACCGATCCAGAGCAGGTGCGGCGTCTCGTCTCCGACATCGGCCCGGACGCGATCGTCCATCTCGCGGCGGTCATCGCGCCGGCGATCTACCCGATACCCAAAGTCGCGCGACGGGTGAATGTGGACGCCACTGCAAACCTGGTTCGCGTTGCCGAAGGGCAAAGCAAGCCACCGCGATTCGTCCACGCGTCGAGCATCACCGTGGTGGGTCCCCGAAATCCGCACCGCACGACCCCTCCTCTCAAGGCGGAGGACCCGATGCGGCCCTACGACGTCTACAGCGGACAGAAGTCCGAGGGCGAGGAGATTGTGCGGGGATCGACGCTGGAATGGGTGGTCCTGCGTTTGGGGGCCGTGGTCGGCCCGGATCTCAGGGCACTGCCTGTCAGCGCCGACATGGCTTACCTGCAATCCGTAGTGCCCAGTGACGGTCGGGTGCAGACCGTTGATGTTCGCGACGTCGCTTGGGCATTTGCAGCAGCGACCACGGCCGATGTCGCTCGCGAAATCTTGCTGATCGGTGGCGACGATTCGCACCGATTGACGTACGCAGAGGTCACCTCGGACCTCGTCGCGGCTCTCGGCTTACCGAGCGCCATGCCACCGGGCCGACCCGGGGATCCGAACAGCGACGACGACTGGTTCGTCACCGACTGGATGGACACCACCCGCGCCCAAGAGGCGCTGAAGTTCCAGAACCACTCATGGCCCGACCTGAGGGCCGAATTGTCGAAGAAGTACCGATTATTGCGCTACCCGGGCCCGCTCATCGCCCCGCTCGTGCGAGTCGTCATGGCGCGACGGTCGCCGTATCGGAACGCGCCCGGTCAGTACGCCGACCCGTGGGGAAAATACGCGCCAAATTGGGCGAGCCGTTATGGGATCGACCCAAAGGCATTCCGACGGGGTAGGTTTCGCGCAGGCCCAATGCCGTCACCACGGGCGGGCCAGACTGTATTGGTGGGAAAGGATTTTCATGCGAGTGCCTCGTGCTGTCGCACAGTTCAATCGTCGTGTCACTAATCCTGTGGCCCGCTCGCTCACACCGTGGCTTCCATGCCTAGGGACGCTCGGGCACGTCGGACGCAAGTCAGGCAAGCGATATCGAACGCCCCTCTTGGTATTCAAGACTCAGGACGGCTTCGTCATTCTTATCGGCTATGGGCCGCAAACGGACTGGCTCAAGAACGTATTGGCCGGCGGTCCGACCGTGCTGCACAAGCGGGGCAAGGCCCTCGCATTGGCCAGCCCGCGGATCGTCAGTAAGGCTGACGCCGCGCCCCTCGTCACACCAGGGCCTCGAGTGTTCTATCGTTTGTTTCCCTATAACGAAGCAGCATTGGTGTTGACGAAAATCGCCTAGGCGGAACGGCTTGAGTTACGATCCCCGTCCAATTCATGAACGCGTGCCACATGAACGGATTCATCCAGGCGTTCTGGAAGGCGGTGCTGGTGAACCGCGGCGGATCCCACTTCAGCGTCTCGAGGGCGGCGTTGATGAAGACGATGCCGAAGCCGAATCCGCAGTGCACCAACGCGCTGGGTTTGGCCTCGCACATAATTTCCACGGCTTTGGTGACATCTTGCGCGGTCATCGCCAAAGGCACCTCGGCGACAATGCGTATACCCCTGCGCCGGCATTCGTCCTGGAAATTCTTGCAGTAGTCGTGACCAGACACCGACTGCTCCACAAAGACTCCGACCTCACGGTGCCCGTCCTTTTCGAGAAGGTCGGCCCAGAAGATGGGCTCATCGGTCAGGGAGCCCTGCGGAAACGAAAAAGTCCACTCCCCCAACCAGTCGTCGCTACCGGTGACACTCAACGCGGGAACCCGGAAACGCTCTTAGATAGCCTCCCGGGTTGGTACGCAGTTGTCGCTGATATGCGGCCCGAACACCGCAAGACATCCCTCGTCGACTAGCTCCCCATACGCATCGATCACAGCCTTCACTGAGCCTTTGGGAAGTCCCTCGACCTCGCGGTAGATGATCTCAAGCGGGCGGTCGATCACACCCCGTTCGCGCGCCTCGTTGAACACCAAGTCGAACGGGTCGGTTAGGTCCTTCCGCATATCCTGCGGATATTCATCCGGAAGGATGAAATCCATGATGTAGCCAATCTTTACGGGTTCAGCTGTACTTTCGTAGGACATTTCGCCTCCAGTAACGTGACGACATAAGTGCGGGATCGTTGACTTACAGAGCTTCGGGCGAGGTCATCACCTCGCTGACAATGTCGAGCCTCAGGGGCAACACTTGTTGAATCACGGTTCGACCACCAGACCCGACAGATCGTCGTTCGAACGCCAGTCCTCTAAAAGCTTCTCCCACGCGTAGTACCCCAGGCCGTATGTCTCACCGGTATAGGTCCGAGGCCGCAGCTCACCTTGATCGTCCGCGACTTCCTGCCCGTCGTTGTTGAAATATCCCGGCGTGCATTCCCGGAAGAACGCGGAGGTGTCGACAGCGACTTCGCGGACGTGGTTGACGTACGCATCTTGGGCTTCCAGGCTTGGCTCCACCGTCCGAGCTCCGCGGCTGACTGCTTGGCTGATGATCCATGCGATATGACGGCCCTGGTAGTTGAAGGTCTCAGTGGTTGAGGCGTTGAATCCACCTTGAAAGAAGCCCACGAAGAATTGATTGGGAAATCCGTGGGTCATCACGCCGTGAAACGACCGGAACTCATGTGCCCAGTGGTCGTACAGGGATTGACCACCCCTGCCCGATACTTTGTCGATTCCCCAACGTCTTTGGAGGTCGCTGGTCACTTCGAACCCGCTCGCGAATATCAGACAGTCAACGTCGTATTCGGCGGATTCGTGCATGAAGCCGCGGGCCGTTATGCACTCCACGCCTCGCGTGGGAGAAACGTCGAGGAGTCGGACATTCGGCCGGTTGAACGTGGGATAGAACTCGTCGCTCGACGCAGGCCGCTTGCACATGTGCCGATACCAGGGTTTGAGGATTGCCGCCGTCTCTTTGTCCTTCACCACAGCGTCGACGCGTGCGCGCAAGCGCTCCATGACGCGGAAGTCCATTGCCTCGCGCTTTGCCAGGAACTCATCAGGCGATTGAGGCCAGCCCGTTTCGTTGAATTCAGCCGCGAGGTTCCTGTTGATCTCTGTCCAGATGTCGCAGATGCGGTCATGTTCACCCGGTGTCAACCCGTCGATCGCGGCATGGTGGAAGTTGATCTGCCGTTCGCGCTGCCAGCCCGGCTTTAGTGTCGCAACCCATGATTGGTCCGTCGGAGTGTTGTGGCGTTCATCGACAGTCGAAGGTGTGCGTTGAAGCACGTACAACTGCTTGGCGTATCTGGCCAGGTACGGAATTACTTGAATGGCGGAAACGCCGGTACCGACGACCGCCACACGTTTGTCGTTCAGCCTATCGAGAACCGGTTCGCGCTGGTCCCCGCCGGTATATTCGTAATCCCAACGGGCAGTATGGAAAACCTTGCCCTGGAAGTCCTTGAGTCCCGGCACATTGGGCACCTTCGGTGTATTGATCGGGCCCATCGCCATGATGATGAATCGAGCTCGTAGAGCGTCACCGCGATCGGTGCTGATACGCCAGCGTTTGACCGATTCGTCCCATCGCAACGCGTTGACGCAGGTGTGAAACAACGCACCCTCATACAGCCCGAGTTTGCTTGCAACGCCTTGGCAATACTCACGGATCTGGAGACCGTCGGCGAACTTTTTGGAGGGGAAGAACTGCATCTCCTCGAGCAGCGGAAGATAACAAAAAGCGTCGTTGTCACATGACAGGCCAGGGTATCTGTTCCAATACCACACTCCTCCGAAATCTCCTGCCTGCTCGATGATTCGGAAATCGGTCACACCGGCCCTACGCAAGTGGTAGCCGGCAAGGACTCCCGCCCAACCACCACCGAGTACGACGACATCCACGTCATCGCTTACCGCCTGACGCGACACCTGAGGCGTGTGCGGGTCGCTGTAGTCAAGTGCCTCAGCATCTTCGAATGCGGGTGCGTACTGCTCCTGACCGTCGAGGCGGAGCCGGCGATCCCGCTCCTCGCGGTACTTATTCTTCAGGGACGGGATGTCTACCTCATGTGGGGCAGGCACGTCAGTGGGATCGCAGTTCATCGGCTTAGCCCATCGGTGGTCTGCGGCGCGAACCGTAGCGGAAGACGTTCCATTGCAAGCAGAGCGGCATTCGGTAGGTACCGGATGTCTTCGATCGGTATCGCCAGGCT
>NZ_JBAUZA010000157.1:0-3145 GCF_049585075.1 Mycobacterium sp. | reverse complement strand
GGCGCCGCCCGCGAATGGCTTTGTTGCCGGAATCGAGATCAAGGGCGCTGGAACCCCTGAGTCCAGATGACGTGGGCGGCATGAGATTTTCGGCTGGATCGACGGGACCGAAGATCGAGGCCGGTAGCCGGTTCGTCATCGCGACCGGGCCCCAGCCGGTATGGGCACCCTGGCTGACGCGCAGGCGCTGCGCGCGGACACCGCCGCGACCACTGCTAGTCCGAGAACGCAGGCCCACAGGAGTTGCCCGTCGCGGCCGATGAGGGCAAGCGGTCTTGCCCGGGATCCGAAAAGGGGAGTAACCGATGAAACGTTATGTGCCGCAGCGCTTCTTATTGGCATTCGTGAGCGACGACCAATCGTCTGAGGCGGACCTTCAGCTTTCGCGCTGTCGCGGCCGCAAGGGTACTCCATCGCCGCCAGGACTTCGTGGCTTCCCGTTCGGATCAACCCAGAACCGAACTTTAGTTACTTTTCGTTGCCCTGTACGTCGATCCACGCGCCCGCCGGGTAGCTGTTCTGTGCGGATGTTTTGCGCCGCACCGGATGACGTCGAGCGTCCCGTTGTTGTGCTTGACGAAGGCGTCACCGAACCGCATATATTTGTCGGTTGCGCCGTCTCGAAGTGTCACGGTAACAGTCATTTTCAAACCTCCAGATGCGCCGGCAAAATGCCGGCAGGGATCGTGGGTGATTAGCCCACGTGTGAATCAGTGAATAAGATATGTAGGTGAGGCCGCGTCATGAGACCATCGCGGGCCTGTACTCAGCGCACCTTCTCGGGAATCGAATTCAATGCGTGCAGAACATGTTCCGCCAGTTCGCTCGCCGCCGCGTCTTCGAGCTGGGAATGAGACTTGATAGTGTCCCTGACCAGTTCGACACGTTGGACGTAGGGCGAGCGGAACGTCGTTGGTGAAGCCATCATATTTCCTTTTTTGGTCGGGCATCTTTGCTCGCAACCGAGCTGCTCGATACCTACTACATTACGCCGCTTTTCGTCGCTGGGGGCCAGTAGGGACACCCGGAATCCATTGTCAAAAGTGCGATTTCCGCGCCGCACCACCGGCGGTCTGCGCGGCAGAGGCTGCTACGCCGCCCACGTCCCATTCACCACCACCGGCGGCCCGGTCGAATTCCCGGCGCCCGCATGGAAGTCCATCGGACCCTGCCCTGGGCAGGCACTGAGACAACGTGAGTCGGTCAACGCCGCAGAATCGACAATCGCCGTGCGTGCTGCAACGTCGAGATCACCGCGAGAGTCGATCACGCGCCCTGGCCCATATTCACCCCGCCAGCCTGCAGTCCGTCATCTCCGCCACCCGTGTCCGGATCCAACATCGGCTCCCCCGTGTCGTTATCGTTCATGAACCAGGCTGCTGCGACGCTGATGCCGGCGAGCCATATCGGGTTGGTATCGACGGCTGCGGTCATCGCTTCCGGCAGAACGGCGTTCGCGTACGTGAATCGTGACTCCGGCCACGGTGATGTCGGTCGCACCTCGGAGCGGGTGCCAGATTGACGTAGTCGGTGAGCAGCGCGAGCCGCGCAGTGTTCCGGGTCAAAGGTGCGGAGTTCGGCAGCGCCCAGCGCCGCGAACGCCGTCGCCCGGGGCGATGCCGATCGATCCTGGGCGGCGCGCTCGAATTGTATGATGGCCGACTGGCGCGCGGGCGACATTGCTGCGCGCGGCCGCGGTCCCCAGGCCTCAGATGCACAGGCCGTACAGCGCGGCTTTGGCCAACGGGTTGGACCCCAGGCGTCTTCTACGGCCGGCCCATCGACCCAGCGGCCCACGCTGTCGATCCGATTGCGAAGGATCGAAAGCTAGACAGCCTGCTCAAGGTGATCCCAACTGCGGTTGTCACCTGCCTTCTCGCGCAAGCGGCCGCCCGGCGCGGCCAGCGACAACCTGCCGACTCATTCGGACTGGCTGGACTCCCAACTGGTTTGACGACACACCCTCAATGGCGTCGGCGTGATGAACCGCCCTCAGCGATGTCCGCGTCCACTGATGCGTTATCTCACGACAAGAAGCGCTGAGGGACGAACCACTTTCACCGCACATCCTAATTGGCGGTTGCGGCGCCGAGATGAAGTTCGATGAAGTCAAGGCGATGTGCAGTGAGCCGCCGATCCAACAGGATTGTGGCCCTCGGCCTTTAAGCCGAGTTCGACGCCGAAGCGATCGGTATCTGCGCAAGCTCGATACGGCTGCGATCGGTCCGCGAGATCGGTCGGTGGTTCCGCCACGGCTGGGTCGTATTGTGAGCGATTGTGGACGCTCGCAGGCGGCTGAGATGGCGCAGCCCGCTGCGCGGGCCCTGGTTGACGTCGGCGTTGGGGTCGGTGCTGTTGGTGACGCTGCCGGTCGTCATCCTGACCGGGCTGCTGTCTTACCTGGCTTACGCACCGCAGCTCGGCCAGGCCATCCCCGGTGACGTCGGCTGGCTGCGGCTGCCCCTCTTCGACTGGCCCACCGAACCGTCGTGGCTGTACCGGCTGACCCAGGGCCTGCACGTCGGGCTCGGTCTGGTGCTCATCCCGGTGGTGTTGGCCAAGCTGTGGTCGGTGATACCGCGGCTGTTCGTGTGGCCGCCCGTGTCTTCGGTCGCCCAACTGTTAGAGCGGATGTCGTTGGCCATGCTGGTCGGCGGGATTCTGTTCGAGATCGTCACCGGCGTGCTCAACATCCAGTACGACTACATTTTCGGTTTCAGCTTCTACACCGCCCACTACTTCGGGGCCTGGGTGTTCATCGCCGGCTTCGCTATGCACATTGCATTGAAAATTCCCCGCATGGTCAGCGGGCTGCAATCACTGTCACTTCGAAAAGTATTGCGCACCAATACATCAGATACTCGGCCGGAGCCGCGCGACCCCGATGGGCTGGTGGCGGTCGATCCGGCGGACCCGACGATCAGCAGACGTGGCGCATTGGGGTTGGTCGGCGCGGGCAGCCTGCTGGTCGCCGTGCTGACCGCCGGTCAAACCGTCGGCGGGATTCTTCGACCCGCCGCGCTGCTGCTGCCCCGCGGGCGCAGCCGTCCCGGCGACTTTCAAGTCAACAAGACGGCCGTTGCCGCCGGCGTCGACCGCCGCAGTGTCGGTGCGCAATGGCGGCTCAGGCTGGGCGGCGGTGGGT
>NZ_JBAUZA010000156.1:0-2290 GCF_049585075.1 Mycobacterium sp. | reverse complement strand
TCGACGTCGACGTCGACGATCCACCTTCCCCTCAGTCGGTCACCGATCGGCCGTCGCCGCCGGACGACGCCTGACTGTCTACCTTCTCCGCGAACCGGTCGCCGGCTCGCATCGTCGCCGAACGGATTAGGCTCGCCCTGTGCAGCAACCGTTCCGCGTGCCTCCCAGCGCACCGGCACGATTGGTGGTCCTGGCGTCGGGTACCGGTTCGCTGCTGGCGTCCTTGCTGGACGCCGCCGTCGATGACTATCCGGCACGCGTGGTCGCGGTCGGCGTGGACCGCGACTGCCGTGCCGTCGAAATCGCCTGTGCCGCGTCGTTGCCGGCCTTCACAGTGCGGTTAGCAGACCACGTTGACCGCGATGGATGGGACGCCGCGCTAACTGACGCCGTCGCGGCCCATTCACCCGACCTCATCGTCTCGGCGGGATTTATGAAAATCCTTGGGCCGCAGTTCCTTGCACGGTTTTGTGGCCGTATCCTCAACACCCACCCGACGCTGCTGCCGGCGTTTCCCGGCGCGCACGGGGTGGCCGAAGCGTTGGCCTACGGCGTGAAAGTCACCGGCTGCACGGTGCACCTGGTTGATGCCGGCACCGACACCGGCCCGATACTGGCCCAGCAACCGATTCCGGTGCTCGACGACGACGACGAAGAAACCCTGCACGAGCGCATCAAGGTCACCGAACGGCGGCTGTTGGTGGATGTGGTTGCCGCGGTGGCGACCGGCGGCGTGACCTGGAACGGACGAAAGGCGACTATCGGATGAGGCGCCAACGACGAGGCAGTGGGGGCGCCCCCAGCTGCGCAGCGGCGAGGGGGACGTAGCGATGAGGAGGAGTGGCGCACATGAGCCCTGACAACGGCAAGCGGCCGATCCGACGCGCGTTGATCAGCGTCTACGACAAGACCGGGCTGGTCGAGCTGGCCCGCGGGCTGCATGAGGCCGGTGTGGACATCGTCTCGACCGGTTCGACCGCGAAAACCATTGCTAATAACGGAATTCCGGTAACGCCAGTCGAAGAGGTGACGGGCTTTCCTGAGGTGCTCGACGGTCGGGTCAAGACGTTGCACCCACATGTGCACGCCGGGCTGCTGGCCGACCTGCGCAAACCCGAACATGCCGCGGCGCTCGAGCAACTCGGGATCGCGGCGTTCGAGCTCGTGGTGGTCAACTTGTACCCGTTCAGCGAGACCGTCGACTCCGGCGCGAGTGTCGACGAATGCATCGAACAGATCGACATCGGGGGGCCGTCGATGGTGCGGGCGGCCGGCAAGAATCATCCAAGCGTTGCGGTGGTGGTCGACCCGCTCGGCTATGACGGTGTGCTGGCCGCGGTGAAGAGCGGCGGGTTCACCCTTGCCGAGCGAAAAAGGCTGGCGTCGTTGGCGTTTCGACACACCGCCGAGTACGACGTCGCGGTCGCCGGCTGGATGGGTTCGACGCTGGCGCCGGAGCAGCCGGCAATGGCGTTCCCGCAGTGGTTGGCGGGGACGTGGCGGCGCTCGGCAATGCTGCGTTATGGCGAGAACCCGCATCAGCAGGCGGCGCTGTACGCCGACGACGGTGCGTGGCCCGGACTGGCGCAGGCCGAGCAGCTGCACGGAAAAGAGATGTCGTACAACAACTTCACCGACGCCGACGCGGCCTGGCGGGCCGCGTTCGACCACGAGCAGACCTGTGTGGCGATCATCAAGCACGCCAACCCATGTGGGATCGCGGTCTCGTCGGTCTCGGTCGCCGACGCGCACCGCAAGGCCCATGAATGCGATCCGCTGAGCGCTTTCGGCGGAGTGATCGCGTCCAACGCCGAGGTCAGCGTCGAGATGGCCGAGTACGTCAGCACGATTTTCACCGAGGTGATCGTGGCTCCGGCTTACGCGCCCGGCGCGGTCGACATCCTGGCGGGCAAGAAGAACATCCGGGTGCTGGTGGCATCCGAACCCCTCGGCGACGTTACCGAGCGGCGGCAGATCAGCGGCGGTCTGCTGATGCAGGAACGCGACCGTATCGACGCGCACGGCGACGACTCGGCGAACTGGACGTTGGTCGCGGGCGCGGCGGCGTCACCTTCCACACTGGCCGATCTGGCCTTCGCCTGGCGGACCTGTCGGGCGGTCAAATCCAACGCGATCGTCATCGCCGCTGGCGGCGCGACCATCGGAATAGGTATGGGCCAAGTCAATCGGGTCGACGCCGCACGGCTGGCCGTCGAGCGTGGCGGCGACCGGGTCCGCGGCGCGGTCGCGGCATCTGACGCGTTCTTCCCGTTCCCGGACGGCCTGGAGA
>NZ_JBAUZA010000155.1:0-28410 GCF_049585075.1 Mycobacterium sp. | reverse complement strand
CCCAGCGGCGGCGGCGGCCCGGGCGGTGGCGGTGGTTGCGTGCCCGGCGTTGGGTGTGGCGGCTGGCCGTGATCGGCCAGCGCGGCTGAGCTAGTCACGGGTTCGCTGGCCGCGGGTTGCCCGGCGGGTTTAGGGTTCGGACAACTCGACTGCTAAGGGAGCTCACGTGGCCAAGCTCAGATTTGGGTATTTCATCGCACCGTTTCACCGCGCGGGCACCAACCCGACTCTGGCGTTGCAGCGAGATCTCGAATTCGTCCAACACCTCGATGCGCTCGGCTTCGACGAGGCGTGGATTGGCGAGCATCACTCGGCGGGCAGCGAACTCATCGCCTCGCCGGAGATCTTCATCGCCGCCGCCGCGGAACGAACCAAGTGGATCAAGCTCGGCACCGGGGTCATCTCGCTCGCCTACCACAACCCCCTCTGGGTCGCCGACCGGTTGATGATGCTGGATCACCTCACCCACGGCCGGGTCATCGGTGGCGTGGGGCCGGGCTCGCTCCCCACCGACTCGTCGATGATCGGCCTGACCCCGACTGACACCCGTGAGCTGCTGGAAACCAATCTCGACATCGTCGTTCGGCTGCTAGCGGGGGAGACGGTCAGCGCAAAAACCGCCACGCATCAACTGTTCGACGCCCAGCTGCAACTCTCTGCGTACTCCGACGGCGGCATTCCGTTGGCGGTGGCCGCGGTCGCCTCGCCGACGGGCGCGCGGCTGGCCGGCAAGCACGGAATCGGCCTGTTGTCCATCGGCGCGACGCTGACTATTGAGGGCTTCAATGCGCTTCAGTATCACTGGGACATCGTGGAAGAGCGCGCGGCGGCATTCGGTACCCAGGTCGATCGCAAGAATTGGAGCCTGGTCGGGCCGTTCCACATCGCCGAAACCGAAAAGCAAGCCCGCGAGGACGTGAAATTCGGCCTCGAGTCATGGTTCCGGTACTTCCAGAAGGTGGCCGCGTTCCCGCAGATGACCATGCCGGGTGATCAGATCAACGAGATGATCGACGTCATCAACGACAACGGGGCGGGTGTGATCGGCACACCCGAGCGAGCGCGGCAACAGGTGCAGCGGATGTGGGATCAATCCGGCGGGTTCGGCTGCATGCTGCAGATGGCTCACGAATGGGCCAACCCGGCGGCGACCAAACGGTCAGCCGAACTGTTCGCCGCCGAAGTGATGCCACATTTCCAGGGTCAGGCGCAGCCGACGCTGGATGCCGCCGCGCGTGCCAGCGAGGCACGGGAAGGCCTCGCGGAGTCGCAGAACCAAGCCGTCGCGCACATGACCAAGAAGTACCAGGACGAAATCGGTTCGAAATAACCAACTTTCGCGAGAACGTTGCGCGGTTCAGCGACCGCGAAAGCGCGGCTCCCGCTTCTCGACGAACGCCAGCGCCGCCTCACGGTGATCGTCGGTAAGCCCGGTGTGGATGTGATGCGTGACCTCGAGGTCCATGCACTCCTCGAGGCTTCCGTGTACCGCCCGGTTGAGGTTCTCCTTGATGTAGCGGTAGGTGATCGATGGACCCTGGGCCAGCCTCCGGGCCCGGTCCATCACCTCCTTCTCGAGGTCGCCCGCCTGGAACACCGCGTTGACCAAACCCAACCCCTCGGCCTGACCCGCCGTTAGCCGCTCCGAGAAGTAGTACAGCTCCTTGGCCTTGGCCGGGCCGACCAGCCTGGTCAAAAACCAGGTTCCGCCGTAGTCGCCGGCAAAGGCGACGCGGGCGAACGCGGTGGTGAAGATGGCGGTGTCGGCCGCATACCTGAGATCGCACGCCAAGGCCAGCGCCAACCCCGCGCCAGCCGCCGGGCCGGGGACCTGGGCGATCGTCGGTTTGGGCATCCGCCACAGCTTCCCGCTTGTCGCCTGCTGGTTCAGCCGCTGGCGGTGGATCGCGACGTCCACCGGTACGGACGGTCCGCCTGAAGATCCGCGGTCCGCCATGGCCTTGACGTCGCCTCCGGCCGAGAAGGCACCACCGGCTCCGGTCAGCACCACGCACCCGACCTCATCGCTGACTTCAACCTCGGCCAGGACTCGCCCCAACGCCGCGAGCATCTCATCGGAGAAGGCGTTCCGCCGCGAGGGCCGATTCATGGTGATCACCGCCACGCCTTCGTCGACCTCGGCCAGGAGGTCTTCGGATCCTGTATCGAGGGCCGTCACGGCGCACCCACCACGAAACGAACTCCGGCTATCTCGGCGACCGGCCCGTCACCGTCGGCCAAGCCCCCCAGGCCCGGTGTCAACCAAACTTCGGTGATGCCTTCGCCCCTGCCGTCCGCCGCCGAGACGAACCGCAAAGCTTGGCCGGCCGAGTCCAGCCGGACAACGACTGCCCCGCCGTCTACCTCCGCGTCGAGCCCAAGAACCCCGGCCCACCGCTGAGCCGCCGCGGCCGGTTCTTCCACCGCGACAGTGATGCCCGCGATGCCGCCGGCCGGGTGATCGGGCGCGGCCCCCGTCCATGCTGGTCCTGCCCAGCGCCACGAGCCGGTGGGCGACGCCCAGTCGAGGGACACGATCGCCCCGGGGATGTCCTTGGGGTGCAGGTGGGTGCCGGCGATGTCCTCGAGGTCAACCTTCCAGACCACGCGGACTCCCAGATCCACCACCCGCCGGCGAGCCTCTTCGAGCGAGGGCATCTGGAATATCGCCATGTAACCGCTGTCCGACCCGCGGCGAGCCAGGTAGCGTCCGGCGGTGGTATCGGGCTGCGCGGGAGAGACGACTTCCACGAAGGTGTCGCCCACCGGAAACACCGCGTTGACCAGGCCGAACTCGCCGACCCCCGGATCATTGAACGGGTTCGGCCAGCCAAAGGTCTGCTGGAGAGCAGCGGCGGTCTTCTCGCAATCGTGGGCAACTAACGCCACCTGGCGCAGACGAGGACCGGTCAGTGAATCGGGCATAAACACCCTCCAATGGCAACGACGTAGGACCACCGTACGCGGGTTCGCCTGCACGGCAAGCTGTTTCCGGCCGTTCGCCGGAACGCGAGTACAGTGACTCCGATGGCCGTCGTCCCGTCCAACGAGCGGATGATTGCCGGGGTCGCCGCCGCATCCGTTTCGCTCGGCGTGGCCCAATTGGTGGGCATCCCGTTTGGTGCGCGGGCCGATGCCCGCAATGCGATCAGCTCAACGGTCGTCGACCTGACGCCGGGGCCCATCAAGGAATGGGCGATTCAGACCTTGGGCTCGATGGACAAACCCTTCCTTGCCGTCGTCGTGCTCGTGGTGATCGCCGCGATCGCTGCAATCGCCGGGACGTTCGAGACTCGGCGCCGCCCGCTCGGTAGCGTCGCAATCGCCGCGGCGGGCGTTCTCGGATGCATTGCGGTGCTGTCGCGACCGGGCGGCACAGCCGTCGACGTCATCCCCACTGTCGCGGGCGCCGCGTGCGGCGTCACGACGCTGCGCTTGCTCACCCGTCGATTCCTGGGAGACCCGGAAGACAACGTCGAACACGACCAGCCGGATTCCGGCCGGCGCAGGTTAATCATGCTCGGGTTGCTCGGATTCGGAGTGGTGAGCGGCGTGGCCGGTGCCGTCATCACGCGGTTGGCGCATTCGGTGGCCGCTGACCGCAACAGCTTCGCACTTCCCCGACCGCGCATGCCGGCGCCACCAATACCTGCTGCAGTGCAGCCGAACGGCGTTGCGCTACCAAGCTTTATCACCGCCAGCGCCGACTTTTACCGGGTGGACACCGCACTGAGTATTCCCCAACTCAGCCACGGCGACTGGCGGCTGCGCATCCACGGCATGGTGGATCGCGAAGCGACCTACAGCTTCGACGATCTCGCCCACTTCGGCGTCGTCGAAATGGTGATGACGTTGACCTGCGTATCGAATCCTGTTGGAGGCGAACTGATTTCGACGGGAGTATGGACGGGCTACCGGGTGGCCGATCTGCTGGCAGCGGCCGGTGTGCATGCGGATGCCGATATGGTGCTCTCGACCTCGATCGACGGGTTCACCGCCGGCACGCCCGTGGAGGCGCTCACCGATGGCCGCGACGCGCTCCTGGCGGTCGGACTCAACGGTCAGCCGCTGCCAATCGAGCATGGCTACCCGGCCCGGCTGGTGGTGCCCGGGCTCTACGGGTACGTGTCGGCCACCAAGTGGGTCGTCGAGATGGAGCTAACCCGCTTCGACAGAGCAAAGGCGTATTGGACGCGGCAGGGCTGGGCACCGCGTGCACCTATCAAGACCGAGTCGCGGATCGACGTGCCGAAAGATGGTCAGAAGGTGCCGATCGGACCGGTGGTCTTTGGCGGTGTCGCGTGGGCACAGAATCGTGGCGTGGGGGCGG
Source organism: Mycobacterium sp. (assembly GCF_049585075.1). Taxonomy (GTDB): domain Bacteria; phylum Actinomycetota; class Actinomycetes; order Mycobacteriales; family Mycobacteriaceae; genus Mycobacterium. Next base: position 24,080 of record NZ_JBAUZA010000155.1, on the reverse strand, counting down.
TGGAGGTCCTTATCGACGATGGCGCGTGGCAGCCCGCTCTACCGGGCGCGAGCTACTCCAACCAGACGTGGCGGTTGTGGAGCTTCCCCTGGCAGGCGAAAAGCCCTGGGAAACACACCATCACCGTGCGCGCCACCGACAACACCGGCGCTGTCCAAACTTCAGCTCAGGTTGGTCCCGTGCCAGACGGCGCCACCGGCTGGCACACGGTGGACTTCACCGTGGCGGGAACGTAAAGCGCTATTTCGACGAGAGCTTCCGCCAACTGAACACCGCGATAACGAGGCCGACCAGTACGGTGATCGGACCGATGATTGACCAGGTCGTTGTGTTGCTCATCGGGCTACCACCAAGCACTCCGAATCCTTGGAGCGCCCAGATCACACCGAACAATGCGAGGAGCACACCGAACGCCAATGTAACGACGAAAGTCCTTCTCATACACGGATCGTATGCGCCGGAGAGCGGATGCGGTTAGACCGATTGCAGGATCACGGTCGCGACCGCCAGGCCCAGGCCGATCACCGCCGGAGCCGTATCAGTGGCGCTGTCGGATGCGCGTCCGTGAAAAACGATGGCGCCCAACGTAAGTAGACAAAGCCCGATGGCGGCGGCGACGCCGATCGGCGCCCAGGCCAGACCCACCAACACACCGGTGACGCCGGCCAGCTCGAGCAGCCCGATCACGCGCCATTGCGCGGGCTTAACGCCGAGATGGTCGCGGATCGCCAGCGATTGCCGGGCCCCGAAAAGCTTGATCAGACCGGCAAAGGCAAAAAGCGCGGCGAGCAAGGCCGTAACGATTACTTCGGCAATCATCACCACACCGTAATACTTGCGCTGCGTCTGTCAGCCCTGAAGTCCAGTCGCAGCCGCAAACGCACGGAGTTCGCGCCCGATGTCGGATCCAGCTGGCTGATATACGAGTTCGGTGACACCAGCTGCGCTTAGCCCGGCCACGCGCTCCGATACCTGCTGCGCTGTCCCCACCAAAGCCGTGGCGCTGGCCAACGGAATCAGGTTGCCGACGTGTGGCTCGTCCCGTGGGTTGGCCTTGACCAGATGTCCCTCGTGGATTGCGAGATGCCGCTCGGTCTCCGGACAGGCCTCGATCGCTTGACGCCACTCACGCCCGCCCGGCAGCCTGTCAACTGCGGTAGCGCCCCCGCGCTCGTAGGCGGCGTGATACATCACCACCGCTCCAGGTGCGGCGGCGTCGACGACCCGAGCAGAGGTCAGCTGCTCGCCCTCGTCGAGCACGGTGCCGAATGACAGCAGCGCCCTCCAGTCGGCCACCTTGACCGCATCGGGTTGGGGGACGGCGGCGGAGAACACGCCCTCACCGAGTTCGGCCGCCACCGCCAGGCCCTTCGGGCCGTCCGCGCCGATCAAGATCGGGATGTTGACCGGTCGCGCCGCACCGAAGCCGGGTAGCTGCAGCATGCGAATTTTCGCGCCATCCCATTCGCTTGTTTCGCCGGCCAGTAGAGCCTTCAAGCATCGGACGTATTCAGCGACCTGGCGCCACGGCATGGGCTGCATGCCCAGCGCGAACCGGCCGGTGAAGCCCGAGCCGACCGCTACCGCGACGCGACCCGGCGCTTGGTCTGCGAGCTCGGCGATGGCGGCGGCGTTGACCATGGGGTGGCGCAAGCTGGGAACGAGCACGCCCGGCCCGAGGCCGATGCGCGACGTGCGTTCGGCACAACGGGAAAGGATCATCCACACGTCGGAAAGGATCGCGGGGGAGTCATAGAGCCACGCTCGCCGGTAGCCGAGCGTTTCGGCAAGCTGCACATGTGCCGGGGTATCGGACGAGGTCGCGAACGCGCAAGAGATGTCCATTCTCCGACCCTATTGCGCGTCGTCGGCGACCAGGCCTTTGACCTGCCGGTAGTAGATGATCTTGCCGCCGCCGGCCCAATTGCCTTCGGGGATCTCGTGAATCAGCGTCCAGACCTGCAGGGCCCGTGGGCCTTCGGGGTCAATTCCCGCCGCGGCGCACACGGCGGCATGCACGTCAGCCGCGAGCTGTTCCCTGCGATCTTGGGACAGTGCGCCTTCGAACACCGTCATCTCGATGCGGAATCGAGGCTCGCCCGAGCCGCGGCCGCCCACCAACTGGGCGTCCGCGTCCGACGGGTGCAGGTAGACCAGCGTGTTCTCTCGCAGAAATGGGGTGTCCGGGGCTCGTTCGGCCCGCAGCAGCGCCGTGACCAGCTCCTCGGTCAGCTGTGCCAGCGCGGGGTCGTCCAATGAGCCATGCACGTAAGTCAAATCGATCATCGGCATTGCATCACCTCGGCGTTGAAGGTCGGCCTGCGGTCAAGGGTATTAAGGTTTGGGCGACTCCAAGAGAGCATGCGTCGACAAGGGGCAACAGATGGAGGGAATGGCCGAGCTGATACCGGTGCTGCCCGCACACCGCTTCGATGAGGCGGGTTTGGCGCGGTATTTGCATGGGCGGCTGCCGGGTTTCGACGGTCAGCTGGAAATTCGTCAGTTTCAGGGCGGGCAGAGCAACCCCACCTATCATCTGCGCACTTCCGGCGGTGAATACGTACTGCGCAAGAAGCCACCGGGCAAGTTGTTGCCCCGCGCGCACGAGGTCGAGCGCGAACACCGCGTCATGGCAGCATTGGCCGAGACCGATGTGCCGGTGCCGCGCATGCAGCTGCTATGTCAGGACGAAACCATCATCGGCACACCGTTTTTCGTGATGGATCACGTTAAAGGTCGAGTTTTCCCCGACCGGGTGATGCGCGAATGTACTCCCGAACACCGTGCCGCCGTCTACGAGGACCTGGCCCGCGTGCTTGCGGCACTGCACCGGGTCAATTGGCGCGAGGTGGGACTTGACGGGTTCGGCCGGCCCGAGGGCTATATGCAACGTCAGGTGGCGCTGTGGACCCGACAGTGGCAGGCGGCCCGCATGGAGGACATGCCGGCGATGGACCTGTTGGCCCAGTGGCTGCCAGACCACCTGCCGCCGGACGACGCACCGGCCTGCATCGCCCACGGCGACTATCGGCTGGGCAATGTATTGCTGCACCCGACCGAGCCGCGAGTGGTAGCGGTGCTGGACTGGGAACTCGCCACGATCGGCAACTCGCTGGCCGATCTCGGCTATTTCTGCGTGACCTACCACGTGCCGCCCGGACCCGGTGGCATGACCGGAGTGCTCGGCGAGAACCTCGCTGGCACCGGACTTCCCGACCAGCAGACCTTTGTCGAGAGCTACTGCGCGCATGCGGGCCGCACGCCGCCGGAGTCGCTTGACGTGTTCGTGGTGTTCTCGATGTTCCGGCTCGCCTCCATCACCGCGGGGGTATGGCGTCGGGGAGTCGAAGGCAACGCCGCCGACGCGCGCGCCAACACCACCGAATATCGCGAGCGCTATCGCGGTATGGCCGAGACTGCATGGGAATTGGCGCAACGGTTGACCGCCTGAGCGAATTTATTACAGACCGACGAAGTAGAAGCCCAGCAGCAGCGCGAACAGCCCGAGTACCCATCCGCTGGTCGTGGCCTTGAGCCAGACGGGTGCGTAACGGACTTCCATGAAATGCCGGATCACCATGTGCGCTTTGAATGCCGCGATCAGCAAAACGACGGTCGTGACCGTGGTGTTGATCTGGTGGGAGGCTCCGCCCTCGGCGGCGATCAACGATGACGCGATGGTGACCGCGGTGAGCAATGCCCACACGATTGTCAGTGGATTGCGGATCAGTGACGTCATGGTCTACCTCATCAAGTAGAGCAGGGCGAACAGGACCAGCCACAAGACATCGACCATGTGCCAGTAGGTGGCGCCCGTCTCGATGAACGAAATCTTGGGCGTTGTCGATGTTTTCAGGTTGCGGATGACGAAGCACATGATGAACAGGCCAAGCGCGACATGGCACAGGTGCATGCCGGTCATCACGTAGTAGTACATGAAGAACAGGTTCGTTCCGGGCGTCAGACCGGCCGTGACCTCAGGGATCCACTCGAACATCTTGAGAAGCGGGAAGGCCGCACCAAAGGCCAGTCCAATCCAGAACCCTCGCAGGCCGGCGGCTATGTTGCCGGCCCGCGCGGCGGCGGTGCCCAGCGCCACAAAGAGTGAACTTGTCAGCAGCACAACAGTGTTGATCGCGCCGATGTCCACATTGAGCCGAGCCTGGCTCCCGAGGAACAGTTGGTGATTCTGGCCCCGGAAGTACATGTAGCCAACGAAATAGACGCCGAAGATCAGCAAGTCGCCGATGACGAAGAACCACATGCTCCCTTCGCCGGGGATGTGACCCCCGGTGTCGGCAGCGCGCCGAGACTGATCGATGCCGGTCGCGGACCCTTCAGCAACCTCGGTCATGCGCCCGCCCTTGACGGGACCTCGGTGACGTCAGACGCTGGCTCAGGCGGGGCGTTGTCGAGTTCGCTCTCTGGCTGCTTCTTGATCGCCTTGTAAATGCACATGTACACGATGAATTGCCACGACACATAGAGCACCATCGCGAACCAGAAGGTCATCAGGCCGTTCCATGCGAAGGGGCCCGACTTGGCGATCCACACCGGAGCGGCCATCAGCTCGGTCACATATTGCCAAATGGTGTAGTAGCCCAACCACTTTGGCAGGATGTTGTTCTCGTCGAGAATTATGGCCAGACCAAAAGCCATCCACATGACGCAAAAGCAGCCCAGCGAGCCGATGAACGCCAAGTAGCCGAAGTCGTAAAGCATTGTCAGCACAGCCGCGCTGTACCCGGGGCGAAACGCACCGAGGCCGAAGCAGAACATCGGGAACAGCATGCCGACGATCGCGCCAGTGATGGCGCCGATCATCATCGAGTAGCGGAACGCAGGACTGACCGACATGCGCTTGACCTGGATGAGGTACAGGGAGTTCGATACCGGCGCGAGCCCGTAGGCGAGGGTCAGGATCAGGCACGCGATCAGCAGATTATGCGAGTGCATGAAGTCGACGATGTGCGGGGTAGGACTGCTCGGTGATCGCGGCGGCATCATCCAACTCAGTGGCACGAACACCAGCCCGAACACGTTGAAGAAGAACGGCACGCTCCAAAATGCAATCCACTGATCGAGTTTGCGATTCCTGCGCCACGACGTTGCAGGGTTGGCCGGGCCCGTCGGGGCCTTAGGGGCCTCGGCCACGCTGCCGCTCACGCGAGAACCACCCGATCGGTGCCCTGGTGTTTCACAGCGCGCAGAAGGGCCCAGAACATCACAGCGATATAAACGGCAAATGTCGTCAGCCGCAACGTGAATGACAGTGGACCGTTCCAGGCGAGAGGGCCCGACTTGTAGAGAATCGAGAACGCGCTCGGAGCCAGCAAAGCGACGGTCGCGACATTGAAATGCGCGACCCAGCGCGGAAAGATCGGATCTGGCCGCTCATCGAGATAGACGCTCAGTGCAAAGCAGAGGTTCTGCACCATGATGGTGCCGACCGGCGCGATGAAGAAGAACCACGCCATGTCGTTCAAGAGACTCGTCAGCTGCGGATCGCGGTCGGGCCTGAAAGCGGCCATGCCCCAGCAATAGTCGGCCAGGATGAAGGCGGTTGTTCCGACCCCGACACAGATGACGTACGCATACGTCAGGACCGGGCTCGACGTGGCAGCTCGCGAGATTTGCACCGCTGTCACCGCGAACAGCGGCACCAGGGAGCATGCGATGAGGTTGCAGAGGACCGCCACACCCAGGATGCCGGTGACGTTGCTACGGAAGAACGCTGCCACTTGGTCGGGCGTCAGTGTTGGTGACAGCGGCGGCGAAAACACCGGGAACACGAGATAAGCAAGCACGAATAGCGCCACCGCCGGCGGTGCCGTCCACAGCAGGATGCGTTGACCCCTGGTATTCATCGATGCCGTCCCTGCCTCACCTGATGCGAAGTCGTCTGCGCCGGCGGAGCGTCGCGCCGCGAAACAGCTTGGTTCTAGACCTAGCACGTTCGCTGACTAATGACAACGAAAAAATAGACCTTTACGCAGCCACACTCTAGGGCCATCGGCCCCGCCTGACGATCAAAAACTGTCAGCAGCCAGCGGATATCTGATGAGTACGGCTCTGAGGGACTTCGCTAGGCCAACGGTTTGACGTGACATGTGTCAGCGAGTCGATCAAATGTTGCAGAATAGGGGAGTGCCAGAAACTGCAACGGGTCGGGAGGCCCAGCGCCGCCAAACGCGTGCGCGGGTGCTCGATGCCGCCATCGTGGAGTTCCAGCGTGCCGGCGCGAACTCGGCGGATATCAACGCGATCGTCGAAGCTGCCGGAGTTGCCCGTAGCACTTTCTACTTCCACTTTCCGACCAAAGAACATGTCTTGCTCGAGTTGATGCGCCGCGACGAGGATTTCCTTGCGGCGCAACTCAGTCGATTTCTTGACACCCGGCGCGACCTGCCTGCCGTGCTGAATGAGATCATCACGCTCGTCGTCGCACTCGAGACCCGATGGGGTGCGGCCCTGTTTCGCGACGTCATCAGTCTCTACTTCTCGCCGACGGCACCCAAAGACGAGAATTGGACCAAACACCCGACGTTCGTGTTGCTGGCTGCCGAAATCGAGCGTGCGCGCAACCGCGGCGAACTCTACGACGACGTCGAGGCATATGACAGCGCCGCATTTTTCCTTATCGGCCTGCACGCAATCCTCTTCAGCGCTCGAGAGTCCGGGGCCGCACGTGACGCAGTCCTGAAGAAATTCGTCAAGAGCACCCTGCGCAGCCTGCAGCCTTAGCTGCTCGCGTTCCCCGGCACCACATGGGCCGGCCCGAGTCAGTCGGGCAGCTTGAGCATTCGCCCGATGAACTGGATCAGCACCGTGCGCAGCGTGTCGTCGTCGATGCCGTCGATGATGGGATTGATCACTGTGCCGGCGATCGCGCCGGAGAACAATGCCGCCGATATCCGGGCCTCGGTGTCATTCGACTCATCAACCAGAATCCCGTATAGGCGCATGATCAGGTCGCGCAACGGCGGGTGCTGACTCAACAGCCGCACCATCACTGGGTCGTACTGCAGCGCACGGACCCAGCGGCGGCGTTTGATCGCCATTCCGACGACCTCGGTCAACAGCGCTTTGCGGGCGCCCACCCCGTCGGCCTGGCCTTCGAGCGATTCCAAGGCATCCTCGAGCTGGGCCATTTCCATCTCGGCGACGGCGACGACGATCTCTTCTTTGGTCTTGAACTTGTGGTAAACCGCGGCCTTGGTAACCCCGACCGCGTCAGCGATCATCTGCAACGACGTCCCGCTGACCCCATGGTCAGCGAACAAATCCAGCGCGGCCTGCAAGATGCGGATCTGCGCAGGAGTGCGCCGGATCTCGCCAAGCAGGCGAGCGGGCCGTGGCTGCGCGTCGAGCACCGATCCAGGCTAGCCGATCCGCGCGAACTTTCTCATAGCCAAGCGATAACTGCCACCCAGCCGGGAGCTAATGACCGAGCGCAATGATGGCTGATGAACATGACTACAGAATGTTCCATTGTCGTCGGTGCGGCCGCCGTAGCGCTGTTCGCGTTGTTCGGGACCGCTTGGCTCAGCGCCGCCGAAACGACCGTCGCGTCGGTGCCGGTGCAGCTGGTGGACAGCGATGACGACGAAGCTCAGCTGCAGGAAAACAACGCATTGCAGACCATGCTCCAGTCCGAGCAACAGGCCGAACAGCAAAACGAACAGGCCCAGCAGCAGTTCATCCAGGATCAGTTGCAGGCACAACAAACCGAGCAGCAAGCCAACCAGTAGCCACTGCCAACCGGCACGCCCATACACTGACCGATCGTGGGCATTCTGTTTGGCTTCGCGCCGTGGATCGTCTATTGGGTGCTTGTCGGTAACGTGCCGTTGCTTGTCGCGGTGTTGGTTGCGTTGACGACAGCCGTCGCCGGGTTGGTGCTCGGCCGCGCCACCCGGACACCCGGCAGAGCGCTCGAAATCGGGGCTGCCGCAACATTCTTGGTGTTGACCGCCGCGACCTTATTGCTGAGTCCGTCAGTGCTCCAGCGGTGGGCTGAGCCGCTGAGCAATGCCGGGATCTTCCTGGTTGCCCTTACCGGACTGCTGAGCGGCAAGTCCTTCCTGCGCGAGTTCGCCGCGGCGGGTCATCCTCAAGGAGTGGTTGAGAGCGATCTGTTCGGCCAAATCACTGAGCGGCTGACCTGGATCTGGGTTGGCGTCTTCGGCGGGATGACGGTGTCATCCACGATTCCGCCGCTCGTGCAACGCGACGCGACGATCCTCGACACCCAGACGCCGCTGTCGTTCGTCTGCTACTGGGTCATCCCGTTCTCGTTGTTGGGCCTCGGGGCGTTGGCGACCAAAATCCTGCCCGACCTGATGCTCGCCCGGGCCGGCGACGTCGTCCGGAAGACAACCTTCGTTGCCTACGGCGAGGCCACGATCGACGAGCTCTACTACCTCGCGCAGGAACACGCCAACCGCGAAGTCGGGGCCGGCGAGCAGGCATACGACGTCAAGGTTGGCAACATGGGCACGCCGCTGGTCGGCGACGACACCCGACAGTCGTGGCCGTCCACGTACAAGGTGCGTCAGTCTCGTTAGAACCGGTCCGCTGGGCTTCTGGCACCATGGCGAGGTGCTCAGCGGCTATTTCAGACATATGGTCGGCACACCGCCGCGAGCTTTACTAGACCCGCTGATCGTCGCGGTACTGGGCACCACGGTGAGCTTGGCCGGCGCAGGCCGTCCGTCTTTCTGGTACGACGAGGCCGCCACAATTTCGGCCTCCTACAGTCGTTCGCTGAGCCAGTTGTGGCAGATGTTGGGCAACGTCGATGCCGTCGAAGGTCTGTACTACCTGCTTATGCACGGGTGGTTCAAAATTTTCCCGCCCACGGAGTTCTGGTCCCGCGTGCCAAGCGCTTTGGCTATCGGAGCCGCTGCGGCCGGACTTGTTGTGCTGGGCAAGCAGGTGTCGTCGCGAACGGTCGCCTTGGCCGCCGGACTCGTGTGTGCGATCTTGCCTCGGTCGACGTGGGCAGGCATCGAGGCTCGACCGTATGCCCTTTCGATGATGGCGGCGGTGTGGCTGACGGTATCGCTGGTGTATGCCGCACGTCGTGACAACGCTCGGGCGTGGGTGGGCTACGGAATCGTCCTGACGATGTCGGTCTTGCTCGACGTGTATCTCTTGCTGTTGCCTTTGGTGCACGTCGCTTTCATCTTGGTCTTTCGGCGCAGCCGACCCGTCTTAACACGGTTCGCGCTTACCTCGGTTTTGGCGGGTTGCGCATTAACACCGTTTTTGGTCACGGCCGTTGGCCAAACGCATCAGATCAGCTGGATCGCGCCGATTGGCCGCCGCACGATCGAAGACGTGGCGATTCAACAGTATTTCGAGCGAAGCCCGCCGTTCACGATTGTGTCGGCACTGATCGTCGTCGTGGCTATTGTCTTGTGGTGCTTTACATCCGCGCGCTTAGAGCAGGCAGACCGGCAGTTGCTGACCTTAGCGATTGGCTGGCTTGTGATACCGACCGCCCTGATCGTCATCGGGTCGGCCCTGATTCACCCCGTTTACACGCCGCGCTACTTGGCCTTCACTGCACCCGGTATCGCGCTGGCGCTGGGCGTCTGCATCGGCGCGTTGGCCGTGACGCCGTGGGCAGCGGCGGCGGTCATCAGCATCCTCGCTATCGCCGCTGCACCGAATTACATGCTGGCGCAACGTAACCCGTATGCGAAATACGGCATGGACTACAGCCAGGTCGCCGATCTGATCACGGCGCAGGCAGCGCCGGGTGATTGCCTACTCGTGAACGACACGGTGACGTTTATGCCCGCCCCCATGCGTCCATTGATGGCGGCGCGCCCGGATGCCTACCGGAAGCTGATCGATCTCACCCTGTGGCGGCGGGCGACGGACCGCCGCGATGTCTTCGACACCAATCTCATACCGGAAGTTGTCGCCAAGCCGTTGAGCCACTGCCGCGTCGTGTGGATCATCACCCAAGCCGACAAGACGCGGCCGGATTATGAGCAAGCTTCAACGCTTCCACCTGGCGGAGGCTTCGGAGCAACCCCGGCTTTCGCGGTCCCGCACGGCTTGGGTTTCCGGCTGGTCGAGCGCTGGCAGTTCAACCTGGTTCAGGTGATCAAAGCGATGCGATAACGGTCGGTTACCAGACCCGGATGTAGTCGATCAACATTTGGCAGGGGAAGGTCCCGAGGGCGGGATCGCCCGCGCCGACCCCGCCGACCGCAAGCGTGAACATCGGAGACATCCAATAGCCGGGGTTGTTGAACGGCCACCGGAAGTCGTCAGGCGCACCACCGTGCACGTGGATGGGCTTCGGCGGAACCTTGAAGTACTCGGCACCGTCCCGCGAGAATTTGAAACCGTCAGTATCCCAACGCATTTGCCAGGTGTGCCACGCGCCGTCAACCATCCCGGGGATCGATTTTCCTTCCCAGGTTTTTCCGTTGGATGCTGCGTGCACGGTGGTACCGGGGGCCCATTGGCCGTTGCCGTACCACTCGAAGATGTCGACCTCGCCGTCCGGCAGTGGATCCTCGTTGACAGTCCAGAACGAGGGCCACAGGCCCGGGAAGAGGCAGTCGAGTTTGATCCGCGCCTCCCAGGTGGTGTTGATGTTGCCCCGCCAGTTGCCGCGCAGTTTGCCGCTGAAGTATTGACCGTTTTCCTGGCTGGCCTGCAGGACCAGATTGGAATTGCCGTCGAGGAAGACGTTCTGGGTGCGGTAAATGCCATCGACCGGCGGGAATACGTCGTCCTGCCAGGTCTGTATCGTCCACTTCGATAGGTCGGGGCCCTGGCCCGCCGGCCCGTCGAACTCGTCGGAGAAGATATAGGGCCCGGCGGGGCCCGCTGACGGCGCGGCCGGTGGCGCCGCATGAGTTGGTCTGGCGAGGGCTTCGGGGACGGGTGTAGCGGCCGCGGCGGCAAGCATGCCCAACCCCGTTGTCAATAACATGTTGCGTCGATTCATCTCCGGCACAGCACGACCATATAAGAGATGGCGTGTCAGCACGCGGAGGAGGCGGCATATTTCGTTCTGCGTCGCGGATTCCAAGGTAGTTCCAGAGCACTCCGCCCGACCTGACCAGTGCGTATTCGCTCGGCCCCGAGCCGGGGAGTCAGTAGTCCCTTCCGGGCTACACCAGCCCCAACCAGAGGCTGACCTTGCGGGCTTGGCAGACTGTGCGCATGGCTCAGATAACTATGCGCGGAAACCCGATCAACACCGTCGGCGAATTGCCTGCCGTCGGATCCCCAGCTCCTGCCTTCACTCTGACCGGGTCCGATCTGGCACCAGTCAGCAACGACCAATTCGGCGGTAAGCCGGTGTTGCTGAACATCTTTCCATCAGTGGACACGCCGGTATGCGCCACCAGCGTGCGCACCTTCAACGAACGCGCTGCCGCAAGCGGGGTGTCGGTGCTGTGCGTGTCCAAAGACCTGCCGTTCGCGCAGGCGCGATTCTGCGGCGCAGAGGGTATCGAGAACGTGAAGACCGCCTCGGCGTTCCGTGACAGCTTCGGGCAGGACTACGGCCTCACCATCGCCGACGGTCCGTTCGAGGGACTGCTCGCCCGTGCCGTCGTGGTGATCGGCGCCGACGGCAACGTCGCCTACTCGGAGCTGGTGCCTGAGATCGCGAACGAGCCGAATTACGATGCGGCGCTCAGTGCGCTGAGCGCGTCGTCCTAATCGTTTCGCGGTAGACCGGCGACCAACAGCACGCCGACCGCGAAGATCAGCGCGGTCAGCCACGGGAAATGCCCGTGCGGAGCGAAGCCTCCCGCGGCGACGAATGCCAGGCCGTAGGCGGCCATCGCGGCACCGGCCAGCATGATCGGTTCGGTCCATCGATCGCGCAGCGGCGTCTTGACCATGGCGAGCGGCGCCGCGAAAATGCGTCGGCCCCAGTACAACAGCACCATCTCGACCGCTGTCACGAGGCCAAGGACGATCACCCATTCCAGCCGGGCCAGCCACCATTGGGCCGTGCCCTCGACCGGTTGGGGCAACAATCCGGCCGGGTAGCCGATGATCGCCACGATCACGACGGGAATCATGTGCCACAGATAAAGAGCCATCACGTTGCTGTTGGCGGTCGTCAGTGCCCGCTGGGCGAAATCGGAGCGTAGCGCCCGGTTGACCACGGGTGCGATGGCGATCACCAGTCCTGCTTGCGCGCAAGCGAACGCCAGCATCGCCGTCGAGGGCGGGTCGGAGTTCTGCAGGTTTTGGCCTGGCACACCGATCATGCTGACCGGATAGGGGCCCACGAGGATCAGCAGCGCCAGCGCAACGGCTGATCCGCCCGCGAGCAGCGCGGCTCTGCGGCCGGCTAATAGCCCGTCGCGCCAACCGATTCCGAGCTGGTAGAGCGCGCCCCAGCACAGCAGGTAGTTCAGCGGTCGCAGGGAGGGGAGATGGCCGGCGAGTGAGACAGCGTCGACCACAACGACTCCCGCCGCGAGCACCGCCGGCACCCACAGGCCCCAATGCTGTTGTGCGGCAATGCCAACCGGCGTCAACGAGACCACCACCAGGTAGACGGCGAGGAACCACAGATGCATCGCCACTGCCCAACCCGCGTATTCCAGCGTGGAGCCGGCGACGCGGCGCCAGTCCAGGACAACCACAACCGCTGAGATCAGCCCGACGTAGACCGTGGTGGGCCCCAGTACCCGGGCAAGTCGATGCCGCACCCACGTCTGTCGCGACGCACCCTCGGTACTACGCCGGTGCGCCCAGGACACCGCGCCGGCGTAACCGGCGGCCAAAAAGAACGTTGGCACGGCCTGGAATGGCCACGTCAGCCATTGTGTCCAGGGCTGATCGACGAGCGGGTTCTGCCGACCGAACTGGCCATCGTGATACGTCACCGATCCGGCGAGCCAGTGGCCGAGCACGATCAGAACTACACCCGATACGCGGTAGAAATCCACCGCCAGATTGCGGGCCGGGCGCATGACCCAGACAGTAGCCCGCGCCGAGCCTGAGAATTCTCAGCCTTTTGCGCAGCGGCGCCCGCTCTTTGAGCGATCCGTGCCCCGGTCCGGTCCGGTAAACTGGTGGTCTCTTCGCCGAAGTCCGGCGGTGCATAGCTTGGAAGGTGTCCCCATATGGTCACGCCCTCGTTCACCAAACTGGCTGCTGCAGTCGGCGGTCTGGCGTTGTCGCTGATTGCCGGCGCAGGGATTGCGTCCGCAGACCCCGCCATCGATTCGGCAGTCAATACCACCTGCAGTTACCCGCAGGTGGTAGCGGCGCTGAACGCGCAATCGCCGGCCGATGCGGCGAAGTTCAACTCGTCGGCAATGGCGCAGGGCTGGTTGCGTTCCTTCCTGGCGTCACCGCCGCCCCAGCGCGCGCAGATGGCGCAGCAGGCGCAGGGCATGCCGGGGGCAGCGAAATACATCGGGCTGATCGGCCAAATCGCCACCAGCTGCAACAACTACTGAGCTCGAGACGCGTGCGACACGCGTTACCAGACTCGTATCCAGTCGACGAGCATGTCGGCGGGGTAGGTCCCGGATCCGGGATCGCCGCCGCCTGAACCGGCTACCGCGAGGTTGAACACCGGAAAAGCGGTGTAGCCCGGCCCGTTGAACGGCCAGTCTGGTAGCGAGCTCGCGGGCACGTCAAAGTACGGTTGCGCGCCGTCGACGTAGTCCTTCCAGAACCGGATGCCGGCCTCGTCCCACTGGGTGCGCCAGGTGTGCCAGCCGCCGTCCACCGCGATGTTGTGCGTCTTCCATTCGCCACCGTTGGCTTTTGCGTGCACGGTGGTGGCCGAGGGCCAGCTGCCGTTGCCGTACCACTCCATGACGTCAATTTCGCCCTGATCGTCATTGCCCAGCCAATAGGCCGGCCAGGCGCCGGCGGTCAGGCAATTGAGCTTGATCCGGGCTTCCCAGGTGTGGCCGACGCCGCCCCGCCACAGGCTTTGCACCTTGCCGCTGAAATACGTGGGTCCGTCCTTCGCGGCGCGCAGGACAAGGTTGGAATTGCCGTCAAGGAATACGTTGTGGCGATCGTCGCGGTACTGCCCGATGTTCTCGGGGCGCTCCCAATACGTCGGGTCCTTGATCGTCTCGCGGGCTTTTGCGACCGCCCACTTCGACGGATCTGGAGCCGAGCCGGCCGGCCCGTCGAACTCGTCATGAAAGAGGTAGGAACCCGCTGGTGCGTCCGGGCGGCGCGGGTAAGCCCGGGCCTCGGAGATGGGGACCGCGGCTGCCAGCACGCCGACCCCCGTCATCAACATCATCCTGCGGCGGTCCATTTGGGGCATAGGCACAGCACCCTAGCAGCCGGCCAGCTCAGGTCAGAGATGAGCCAGCAGGCGTTCGGCGAAGACACCGGGGTGCTCCCGATGCATGAAATGCCCGCCCGGCACTTCCTCGACGACGTAATCACCGTCAAACATCCGCGCGGCGCCCCGGTAGTCCGATGGCTCGACGATCGGATCGTTGAGCCCGGCAAAGACCACCGTCGGCACGGTGATCCGCGCCCGCAATGACGCGCTGGGTATCGGCGACAGCTTTCGGTAATAGCCGAACGCGGCGTTCAAGCTCGCCGGGTTCGAGAAGCTCGCGCGGACGGCGTCGAACTCCGACGGTTCAGGAGCCCAGTCCGGTGACCACCGCCGGTAGATCGCGGGCAGAGCCGCGAAGTCATTGCGCGCGAAGCGGTCCGGCGCTCCCGGCAACTTGTATGCCGCGAAGTGGCGCGCACCCCAGAGCTTCTTCGGCGACGGTCTCAACGCCGCGGGGTGCGGAATCCCGATGACGAACAACTTTTTGACTCGATCAGGGCCGAGCGCCGCCGCGCCGTAGGCGGCCGAAGCCCCCCAATCGTGGCCGATGACGATCGCGTCACGGGCGCCGAGTGCCTCAATCAACGCGAGCGGATCGCGCGCCAACGTCTCTTGGTCGGCGTCGCGATCGGGAATCGCGGTGGGGTGGTAGCCGCGCATGAACGGGCTGACCGCACGGTATCCCTGGGCGGCGAGTCGTGTGCGCAGGTCATCCCAGGTGTGTGCGGTGTCCGGGAATCCGTGCAGCATGAGCACAAGTGGCCCGGAGCCGTCCTCGAGATAGGCGAAGTTCAGCCCGTTCGCGTCAACGAAGTGGAGTTCGTCAGTCATCGGAAGCCTTCTGGTACACGAGCCAGCGTAAATCGATCGGGGATTGGTCCCGCTCGACGTCGAACAGGTCAAGCCCGCTGGCCCAGTCGGCGAACCAGGCCGTCGGTGGCCAGGTGCCCTCGGGCAGGTGAAGTTTCTCGTAGTCGTAGGCAGAGTCGTCGGCAACGAGCTCAAGAGGCAGCTCGTCGGCTGCGCTCGTCATCTCCTCCCAGGTGAAGATCATTGTGTTGCACTGCTGCCCGAGTTCACGTGCGGCATCGTCGGGAACATAACCCTCGCGCGGCACAAAAGTGTTGAACAGCAATCGCCCGCCGGGAGCCAGGCAATTGGCGGCGAGTTCGAACAGGCCCCGCAGCTGCTGGGTCGTCCGGAAATCGGGCGCCAGCTCGGAGGCCACAATCAGCTGATAGTCGCGGCGGACATCGTCCAAGCCCGCGAACACGTCACGCTCGATGACGCGGACGTCGAGCGATTCGCGCTCGGCCTCTGATCGGATGATGTGCGCCAGCTTCGACGCGATCTCGGCCGCGTCCACCAGGTGGCCGCGTCGTGCCAGGGCCAGGGCATTGCGCCCGGTTCCCGCGCCGATATCGAGCACCCGAAAGCTGCCGGGTTTGTCGGTTTCGCGAGCCAGCGCCGACACCCGGGCGTCCGGTTCGATGCCGAACAGCGATCCCTCGCGGGTGCCGACCCAGCCGTCGTACGCGCCGGCGATCGTCACCGATTCGACATTGACGCGGTAATTCAGGGCGGTGCCGAAAGGTGCATGGAACGAGATGACGATGTTGGACCGTGATGAGGTCCGGTATGCCTCCGCCAACTGGCTTGCCAACACGGTCTCGAGCTGAGCGAACTCCTCGGGGGAGTACTGGACGCCGACGCTGGCAAACAGGTTGTGGCACATCTTGACGTACTCGTCGATCAAGCTGGGAACGGCCGGCACCGTGATTTGTCCCATGGCCACCGATCGGCGATACAGCCGCCGGGCCATCGCTTCGCGGAGCGTCGCCGGACTGAAAGACCTGATCGCCGGATCGTCCACACGACTCTTCTACACGACCCCGACCTCTTTCCACCAGCGGTCGGTGCTATAACGCAACGTATGTCAGAGGCCGGGCACTACGTCACCCACGTTTCCGATACGGCCCGGTGGACGGCGTTGCACCGGGCAACCGAATCGGCGCGACCCGACGCGTTGTTCCGCGACCCGCTCGCCGAACGCCTCGCCGGCGAGCATGGCCGCGCGATCGTCGCCACGGTTCCACGGTCCAGCCGCAGCGGCTGGTGGCTCGTCGCGCGTACCAAGTTCATCGATGACGTCATTGCCAGAGCGATCGCCGACGGCTGCGACCGGGTGTTGAACCTGGCCGCCGGCTTGGATACCCGGCCGTATCGGATGGACCTGCCTTCGGATCTTTCTTGGGTAGAAGCGGATCTGCCGGACCTGCTCGCGGAAAAGACGCAACTTCTTGCCGACCAGACACCGCGATGCCGATTGACCAGGGACGCCGTCGATCTGTCCGACCCGGCCGCCCGTGACGCGTTCTTCGACGAGGCGCTCGACGGCGCTACCAAAGCGCTTGTCTTGACCGAGGGCCTGCTGATGTATCTAGAAGACAGTGACGTCGTCGCGCTTTCCGGGGCGATCAGGCGGCCCGAAGTGACTTGGTGGATGTTCGACTTCGCGTTTCCAGGCCTGAAGAAGAGGATGAACAAGAAAATGGCCGGTCTGTTCGAGAATGCGCCGTTCAAGTTCGCACCCGAGAACGGACTGACCTACTTTGAAGACCTCGGGTGGCGAACCGTCGAAGTGGAGCCGAATTTGGAGGCCGCCAACCGATTCCATCGTTTGCCGATGTTCATGCGTCCGCTTGCTTGGCTGCCGCAGACGGATCCGCGTCGTCCCGGGCGCAGGCCCTGGGGCGCGACTGCACTGCTCACCCATTGAGCCCATGAACACTCAGCGATCCGTTTCTCGACGCGACGTCATCAAGTTTGCGGCGGCGCCGGTGCTACTGAGCCTCGGCCTGGCGACACTCGAGGAGTCGAGGGCGTCAGCTGCGGACCTGAAGCTCATCGATTTCACTGAGCGACTAGTCCAGCCCGATCAAATCAAGGCGGCGGGTTATGACGGGGCAGTGGTCTACGTGTCCGAGTCGCGGCCCGGCGCAAACTTCGACTTCAAACCCGTCACCCGTGAGTTCGCGGATGCGGCGCGCGCAGCCGGTCTTCACCTCGCCAGCGTTTACCAGTACGGCAAACCCGGCTGGCCCGACCCATCGGATTTCACCCGCGGGTATGACGGCGGCGTGGCGGACGCCCGGACCGCGTTGCGACTACATGCGGCGGCCGGTGGTGCGAGTTCGGCACCGATCTTCTTCAGTATCGATGACGATATCGACCTCAACACCTGGAAGGGCCCTGCAGTCCAGTGGTTTCGAGGAATCAACTCGGTACTAGGCGTGGGCCGCACCGGGATTTACGGGCATGCCCGCGCCTGCCAATGGGCGATCGACGAGGGCGTAATCGGCCCGTCGACCACTGCCGGGCACAACTGGGCATGGCAGACGATGGCGTGGTCTCACGGTGCACGCGAGCCCAGGGCAGTGCTTTATCAAAGTGCGGTCAACACCGCGTCGAACCCAGGCCCGCTGATAGGCGACACCCACGTAGATGTCGACCAGGTCCTGGCTTCCGACTTCGGGCAGTGGGACCTCAATCGATGAGCTGCCCGGTGGCATCCTGGTCGTGTGGGCTTGCTCTTCCGGTTGGCGGAATTTCTGATCGTGATCGTCCCCGTGGCGGGCATGATCTTCGCTGCGATACGAGCGTTCTCCACCAATAAGCGTTCAGCTGCGAAATTGCCTGGTCCCGACCAGGCAGGGATCGGGGGCAATCGCGCGGCCCAGCAGCGGTCGCTCACCCGCGTGCTGCGAGAACACGACCGAACCGACACCCGCTGGCTGGAATACGAACTCGACTACGCCAGGCTGCTCGACTTCCCACAGATGACCGACATGCGCGATCCGCTGACGATCAGCTTTCACAAGACCAAGCTGCGGGCAGACTTCCTTCGCCCAGCCAAAGTCGAAGATCTCCTTGACGACGGCGATGCGGCCGCGCGGTACCTGGCCGCCGTCGAAGACTATGTCACCGCTTTCAACATCGCTGAGGCAGAGGCGAAACGCAGGCGCCGAACCGATTTCACTCCAGAAGGACAGCAGCGAATCGCACGCGCTGAAAATCTCTTGCGCGTGGCGTCCGACTCCGCAGCGACTCCGCAAGAACGCCAGAATGCCTATGATCGCGCACGCAAAGAACTCGACGGGCTTATCGTATTGCCCGCCGCGACCCAGGCCAGCATCGAGCGCGGGATCTCCGGCGAGTTAGGCGGATAGGGCGGCGCCTTCGATGAGATCCGCTGCACTGGAGACGCTTTCGGCAGATGTTGTCATCAAAGCGGCAACCTCACGGGCCCGGGCGACACAGTCCGAACCGAGAATAAGGCGCAGGTCGGCAACCAGTGATTCCTGGTTGGCGGCCGAAAAGCGCTGCGCAGAGCCGACTCTCAGTCGTTCGATGGCGGCAGCCCAGATCGGCTGATCGAGCCCGGCCCATAAGACCAGGGTAGGAACCCCGGCCCGCAGGCCTGCGGCCGTGGTGCCGGCGCCGCCGTGGTGGACGACCGCGCGGCACGCCGGAAAGATGGCCGCGTGATTAACCGCTTCTACTACCTTGACGTGGTCGGCGCGCGGGATCTGGCTGAAGTCATTTGGTCCCATGCAAATAAACGCTCGCTCCCCGAGCAGCCCGCAGGCCGCCCCGATCACGGCGACCACGTCAGCGGGGGATGCGAGCGGCATGCTGCCAAAACCGAAGTAGATCGGCGGTGTTCCCGCAGCGATCCAGGACAACACCTCGTCGTCGACGACGGTGGGAAACTCCACCGTCAGCGCCCCGACGAACGGCCGTCGGCCACCCTTTTCCCCCCATTCGGCTGCCAGCCCGGGAAAGCACAACTCGTCGTACGCCTGGATCTCCAGCGATGGCGCCGGCGGACCGGATGCGTCCGATAAGCCCAGGACCCGGCGTTGGGCCCGTTCGGCCTCCTTTGGCGGGCCCCCCTGGGGCTGTCTGAGCTCTAAAATCTGCGGCGGGAAGAAGTGCAGCGCGACCAGCGGAATACTGTGGTACTCAGCGACATTGGCGGCCAGCGTTTGTTCGGTTATACCCGCCACGAGCAGGTCGGCGCCGTCGCTCAACGAGGTCAACGTCGTGTTCTTCTCGGCCGAAACCTTGGCAACAAATTCGACCGCTTCCGAAATCGCGTTGAGCGGGTTTTGGATCATGCGGACGAAATCCTTATCGCCCAACAGCTCCTGGTAGTCCCGGCCGTAGCGGACCGCAGTGAGTCCCGCCGACTCAACGAGGGCACGCATGTCAGGTGGGACCGTCACAGCCATCTGCACGTCGTGACCGCGGCGCAGTAGTTCCCGAGCGACGGCGATGCAGGGTTCGACGTCACCGCGGCTGCCGTAACCTGCCACCACAAACTTCATCGGCGGTACCGTACCGCGGTGGGAGGTGGGACACATGGTCGAGATAGCCCAATTGCATCGCGAGCTCGTCGCCCGCGTGCTGGAAAGTGACGGGAAGGCGACAGCCGAGATGCGGCGCGCCGCGTTTGAGAATGCCGGCCTCAACGACCCAGTTCGCACCTTGATCGAGAAGGTGGCTCAGCACGCCTACCGAGTCACCGACGAGGACGTCGCCGCCGTCCGCGCCGCGGGCCTTAGCGAGGATCAGATCTTCGAGATCGTGGTATGCGCTGCCGTCGGGCAGGCTAGCCGTCAATACACCAGCGCACTAGCAGCCTTGGCCAGCGCGACCAAAGAAACGCCCGAACGATGAGGCTGGAAATCCTCGACCGAGGTCATCCCTTGCACACCAAGGCGATACTGGCGCTCATCCGGGTCTTTTCCGGGCACCCCGCCGTCGACGCCGTCAAGCTGGCGCTCTACCGCCCGAACTTCTACGGCGGTGGCCCCCTCACCCACGAAGCGATGCGCGGACAATCCGATTGGCCGATCGGCGATCGCGAGCTGATGGCCGCGTACATCTCCAAGGCCAATGAGTGCCCATTCTGCGTCTCCGCCCATAGCGCCACGTCCTCGATGTGGTACGGCGACGAACCCAAAGTCGCGGGCACGCTGGCTGATCTGGATACTGCGCCGATCGACGAGCCACTTCGCGCAACGCTGCGCATGCTCGGCAAACTCACCCATCAAAACAGCGTTGAGGCAGAAGACATCCGAACTGTCCTAGACGCGTCGGTATCTCCCCAACAGATCAGGGACGCCCTAGCCGTCTCACTTGCGTTCAATATCACCGACAGACTGGCCAACGCGTTCGGATTCGCCGTCGCGAGCCCGGAAGCGATGAACGCCGGTGCCCGTCATTTACTGAAACGCGGATATCGTTGAGGCTCAACGCCACTTGATGCCGCACCCGATCGACGGCCGCTGATCGGCGTCGACCGGGCGCCCGTCCAGTACGGCGTCGACCGCCGCCCGAACGTCAGCGGCCGTCACCGGTAGATCGTTCCCGGGGCGGGAGTTGTCGAGCTGCCCGCGGTAGACCAGCCGGCGCTCGCCATCAAAGACGAACGTATCGGGCGTGCAGGCCGCCGAGAACGCGCGCGCGACGTCCTGGGTTTCGTCGTAGAGATACGGAAATGTCCAGCCATGGCGCCGGGCCTCGGCAACCATCTCATCGGGCCCGTCTTGGGGGTAGGTAGCCACGTCATTGCTGGAGATCCCGACCATCGCGACGCCCTGGTCGTGGAGGTCTCGGCCGAGGGCTGCGAGCCCGGCGGCGACGTGCTTGACATAGGGGCAGTGGTTGCAGATGAAGGTGACAACGAGCGCCGGTCCGGTCAGTTCATCCAAACTGACGGTGTTGCCGGTCGCCGGCTCGGGCAGGCTGAAGGATGGCGCGGGGGTGCCGAGAGCAAGCATGGTGGATTCGATGGCCATGCCCGCGAGCGTAGCTTTCCAGACACTTTAAGAACGGGGCAGCGCATGACCGGTGCCGACGGGCGCGTGATGCCGCTCACAAACCGCCGCTGGCGTCACGTGAATTATCCGTAAACCGCGTGGGCGCTCAGGTGGGGTCAGCCCTGAAAAGTGACCGCTGACCTCCTTTTTCCGCCATCGGGATCTATGACCATTTCGTTAACTGAAACCGCGTGAGGCTGAGCTCCACGCCGTAGGTTTCCCATTACAGCTCCGAAACTGATGCGAAACGCGAATCGCGGTATCGCTCGTTATAAAAATGGTGTGACAAATCCAGGGATTGCCGTTTAGCGGACAGGAACGCTGCTGCGCCGCAACGTAATTCGCCACCTTCGATGGTATCGACCTGGCCCCGTCACGTGAAGTTCAAAACATCTGCAACGCAGCAGATCTCATGAGGCGCTATCGAGACGATCCAAGCTGCCAGGAGGTGTAGACAAGTGGAATTCGGGGCACTGCCGCCAGAGATCAACTCCGGGCGGATGTACGTCGGCGCGGGACCCGGTCCAATGCTGGCCGCCGCGGCTGCCTGGGACGGGCTTGCTGATGAGTTGAGTTCCACGGCGTCGTCTTACCAGGCGGCGGTCGAGGGCCTGGCTGGTTCGTGGCAGGGCCCGTCGTCGGCGTCGATGACGGCCGCGGCCGCGCCGTATGTGGCTTGGATGACCGCCACCGCCGCCCAGGCGGAGGAGTCGGCCAATCAGGCCCGGGCTGCGGTCGCCGCCTATGAGACCGCGTTCGCGGCGACGGTGCCCCCGCCCGTGATCGCGGCCAACCGCACGCTGTTGATGACACTGATCGCGACCAACATCTTGGGGCAGAACACCGCGGCGATCGCGGCGACCGAAGCCCACTACATGCAGATGTGGGCTCAGGACGCTGCCGCGATGTACGGGTACGCCGGCTCGTCGGCGGCGGCGTCCCAGCTGACACCGTTCACCGAGCCGCCGCAGACCACCAACGCTGCGGCCGAGCCGCTGCAAGCGGGTGCGGTCACCCAGGCGACCAGCACGGGCGCGTCAAACGTCGGCACCGAGTTGGCTCAGTTCATCAACTCGCTGCCGACGGCGCTGCAGAACCTGGCGACAGGCCTACTGCAGTCGCCGACGACGGGATCAACGAACTTGCTGTCGGGACTCTCACTGCCGCAGTTGACCTCATTGTCGCTGCCGGCGGGGCTGCAGACCGACCTGACAAATTGGAACACCATCTGGTCGACCCTGACCGGGCCTTACTCCCTGCAGGGGTGGACGTCCATTGCCGGTGGCCCGTTCCTAGGGTTCGGTCAGGGATACTCCTGGGGTCAAAACGGGCAGGGCGCCGCCGCGTTCCTCGCCGGCCCGAAGCCGATCAGCGGGGCGTTGGCCCCGCTGGCCAGTGAGATGGCGCCACATCTGACCGCGGCGGGCTTCGGTGCTGCACCGGTGTCCGGGTCGATGGGCCGCGCAGCGCTGGTGGGCGGTATGTCGGTGCCACAGGGCTGGACCCAGGCCGCCCCGGAGATCCGAACACTCGCAGCGGCGCTACCCACCAATTTGGCAGCGGCCCCCGCGGCGTCACTGGCCGGCGACACCGGCGTGTTCAGCCAAATGGCCTTGTCGAGCTTGGCAGGGCGTGCCGTCGCAGCGACCGCAACGCACTCGGCGGGCGGTGCAGCGACGACGACCTCACTGGGTGGCGTCGCCACCGAGGCCGACCCCGCCGCAGCCACGATCATCGTGATCCCGGCGATGGAGGGCTGACCATGTTTTTCGCAGCGTTCCCTCCGGAGATCAACTCGGGCAGGATGTACGCCGGCGCGGGATCCGAGCCGCTGCTGGCCGCCGCAACGGCCTGGGACGGGCTCGCCACCGAATTGCAGTCCACGGCAGACTCTTATGCGTCGGTCATCTCAGCGTTAACCAGCGGGCCCTGGCTGGGCCCCTCGTCGGTGAGCATGGCGGCCGCGGTCGCTCCGTATCTGACCTGGATGCAGGCCACCGCGGCGCAAGCTGCCGAAACTGCGAACCAGGCGATCGCGGCGGCAAGCGCCTACCAGACGGCGTTCGCCGCGCACGTGCCGCCGGCGGTGATCGCAGCCAATCGCAGCCAGCTGGCATCGCTCCTGGCGGCCAACGTTTTTGGGCAGAACAACGCGGCGATCGCGGCCACCGAAATCCAATACGCCGAAATGTGGGCCCAGGACGCGCTGGCGATGGACACATACGCCGGATCGTCGGCGGCCGCCTCTAAACTGACGCCGTTCACCTCTGCTCCGCAGGTCAGCAACTCCGCCGGGGTGGCCGGCCAGGCGGCTGCGGTGACCCAGGCCGCTTCCAGCTCAGCGGGTTCGCCGCTGCTGCAGTGGCTGGCAAACCTTTCCACCGATTACACCAGCACTGTCACCGGCATGCTGAACGGCCTCTTCGGATCCAGCGGCGCCTCAACGATCACGGCGCTGTACAACGCGGTCAAAGTCCCGCTTGCGTTCAGCACGCAGTTCAACGATATCGGGCTGCTTACCAACTTCCCGGTGTCGCAGTTCTTGAAGTTCGCCCCCGCTCCGGGGTACGGCGCGCTTCCGAAAGAGGGTCTGGGCGGCGGGCTTAGCGGGCCCTGGTGGGGGCGGGGCTGGCTGACCAGTTCGGTGTCGGCGGATATGGGCAATGCGGGCACTTTGGTCGGAAAGCTCTCCGTCCCGCCCAGCTGGGCCACCGCCACGCCGGCCATCCGGACGGTCGCTGCTGCGTTGTCAGCCACCGGGCCGGAGGCCGTGCCGGCGGCCGCGATCGCCGAAGCAGGCATGTTCAGTTCGATGCCCGCAGCGGGGATGCTCGGCGCGGCATTCGGTTCCGGGGCTCCCACCGTCGTGGCCAACA
>NZ_JBAUZA010000154.1:0-8679 GCF_049585075.1 Mycobacterium sp. | reverse complement strand
ACGAATGGGTGGTCGTGGTGGTGGTCGTGGTTGTCGTGCTAGTCGGCCCGCCTTTGTGGCCGCCGCCGCAGCCAACCGCTAACACCAGCATCGCCGCACCGCCGAACAATGCCATCGAGGTCCGAGCTTGAGACTTCATGCGCAAATCCCCAATCTCATCAGGTGCACGTTTGATACCCCGGACGACGAGGTGCGAAACGCGTCGAATGTCAGCTCCGCCTGGATAACTGGGCACGTATCAACGGGGCGATCTTGTCCGCCATATACGCATGTCCAGCGTCGTTGGGATGCACACCATCTGGCCCGATCAGGTCGGGCCGGCCAACGAACCAGCCCTCGCTGATCGGATCGACGAACGTCGCCCCGGCCCATTCGGCCTGGCTCCTGAGGGTGTCGCGGACGTACAAGACGTCGAACGGCGGATCGGCGTTCGTCCAGGGCGGGCCGATGACCAGCAGCTTCGACGAGGGCGCGATGCGGCGCGCGATATCGAACGTGTCGTGCGCCATGCCCGCCATCTGCACGGGGTCCACGCCCTCGTCATTGCGCGAGCCGAAAAACACCACCAGCGCATCGTCGGGATGGACCGCTCTGCCGGTGAGATCCTCGAAGACGCTGCCGTGGTCGCCGCGCACGACATAGCCGGCTCGGCCTTCCGATGCGACATCGGGGGAAATCTGAACTCCCTGGCGAGCCAGCGTCAGCCAAGTGCGGTTGGTCCACGCATTCTGGCCCTCCCCGCCTTCATCGGTCCCGTTGGTGTAGGAGTCCCCGATCACCGCGACGTGATCGATCGGGGTGCCGCGGGCCGTGGTCTGGTACGGGCGCGCCGGTGCCGTGCGGTGGCCGATCATTCCGACCGCAACGGCCAAGGAGATAACCAACGTGGCAAGACGACCCACTGCTACCTCCCCTCGGTCGAGTCCCCATAGCGTCGACGGGCACGGGACATTGAAGCTCCCGTGCCACAGGGCATCGTACTTGATCTGTGTGTGGCGCAGCAGGGTTCGTGTTCTCCAGGCGATTGTCTAGCCGGCGCGCGCCGAAATCGACGTTGGCTGGTCTTCCAGGGCTCGGTCGATCGATTGCAGCTTGCCGGCCGCCGGTTGAGCGGCCGGATCGGTCCGGGCGTCAGCGCTCGCGCTCCTGACGTCGACCATCCTGCGCATCCAATGGCGGGCGGGCTCTTCGACGATGTGGTACAGCAGCATCGAAAGACCTATCGCGATCGCGAGCAGGCAGATGACGTTCCATTTCCATGGAGTGTCCTGCGGATTGAGATCGAATTGCTCAACGGCCCATCCCCAAGCGGTGTGTACGAGCTCGTGCACCATATACAGGGCGAACGAGATCTGCCCGCCATAAACCATCAGCCGGGTCGATAACAGCCTCGGCAGGCTACCCACGCCGATCGCCAGCGTTATCACCAACGGGACGAACAACATGTCGACGACCCCGCCGCTGTCGCTCTCCACAACTCCGGTTATCGGATGTGCGGCGAACCAGTAGAGAACGCCCACCATCGCAACCAGGAGAAGCAGGGAGACGTACCCCGCGACGAGGCGACCGCGATCCGTCAGCCGCAACCTACGGACGGCGGCACAGGCCAGGGCGCCGGCGGTGAATTGGGTCACAATTCGCGGCAGCCAGCTCCACGGTGTGTAGAACTCGCCACTGGCCAGCAACATCACCACCGGCGGCGACGACGCCGCGACCGCCAGCAACATCAGGCTCCGCGCCCTCGTCGCCTGCTTCATCCGCAAAATCACCAGCACGAGTAGGCCGAAGAGCAGATAGGCCAGCCATTCGGCACTGATCGACCAGGCCGGCCCATCCCAGCTGGAGTCATCGAAGAACGGCACAAACCACAACTGCACGAGCAGGATCTGCCGCACGTAGCTGATCGCGGTGAGCTGACCGGCGTAGGTCGACGGCACGTGACCGACGTGCAGGGTGAAGATCACCCACATCGCGGCGAGGTGCAAGGTGACCAGGTAAACCGGCCACACTCTGGCCAGGCGCAGCCACAGGAAGTGCAGGGTGGCGCGCGTCGACCACGACCTGCCCATGCGGTCGAGGTAGTTCCACGTCAGCACGAATCCACTGAGGATGAAAAAGAGATCGACGCCTTGCGCGCCGCAGTCGAGCACCGGCGCGAGGGCGTCGCGGAAGCCGGGCGACGCATCGCTCAACATCGGCCGGAAGTGAAACAGCACCACCCACACCGCGGCGATGATGCGAAGACCTGTGAGGGCCTTTATCTCTCCGCGCACAACACTCTTCCCGTCAGGCCACTGGTCTTCATTCGCAACTGCCCGGGCGGTTTAACTCCACGCGACCCGACAAAACGACGGCGATGGGAGGGTACCAAGGCCGTCGCTGCAATGGCGAGTCGGCGACCCGGTGTGGCTCCTGAGAATCGCCTTCAAGCATGGGGCTTTTCATCGGTACAGTGCCGCCATGTCACTGACGACTCGTCTGACGAAATTCTTCGGGATCGAACATCCCATCCTGCTGGCGCCGATGGCATTCGTTTCCGGGGGCCGGCTCGCTGCCGCGGTGACAGCCGCAGGCGGTCTGGGGCTGATCGGCGGAGGTTACGGCGACGCTGAATGGCTGAGAACCGAGATCGGCCAGGCCGACGGCGCACGAATCGGTTACGGCTTCATCACTTGGAGCCTCGCGCGCAACCCTGACCTGCTCGACATGATTCTGGCTGAGCAGCCGGCGACGATCATGTTGTCGTTCGGTGAGCTGCGGCCGTTCGCCGAACGCGTGCGCGCGGCCGGCGTTCCGCTGATCGCGCAGGTACAGACCCTCGACCAGGCCCGCGGGGCTCTCGATGTCGGCGCGGACATCGTTGTGGCCCAGGGTGCGGAGGCAGGCGGGCACGGCATGAGTGTGCGCTCGACATTCACCCTGGTGCCCGAGGTCGTCGACATCCTCGCCGAGCGTTCTCCCGAAACGCTGGTGCTGGCTGCCGGCGGCGTCGCCGACGGCCGCGGGCTTGCGGCGGCGCTGGCGCTGGGTGCAGACGGGGTGCTCGTGGGCACCAGGTTTTGGGCTGCCCCCGAGGCGTTGGTTTCGCCGCGAGCGCATCAGCGCGCCGTCCAGGCTGGAGGCGACGACACCTTTCGCACTCAGGTGTATGACGCTGTGCGGCAGCTGGATTGGCCCGGCGAATACAACGTGCGGGCGCTGCGCAATTCCTTCCTCGACACCTGGCACGGCAACGAGGCGCAATTATCCGCATCGTTGCCCGAAGCGATCGAGACGTTCGAGAAGGCTGTCGCTGCAGAGGATTTCGACGCGGCTGCCATTCTCATCGGCGAGGGGGTCGGACTCATCCACGACATTCGCCCGGCCGCCGACATCGTGCACGACATGGTCAGCGGCGCAACAGAAATCTTGCATCAGTAAAGCGGCGACCACGCCGAGGTTCGCAGCAGTCGGCTCTGCCACTGGTCGCGGTACTTCAAGGCGTCGAACATGTAGGTTCCGGGTCCGCGGTGCTCAGCTGGGATGTCGGTAGTCAACAGATGCAAGAGGGCCGCGTAGTCATTGGTCGCGTCAATCTTCTGCCACAGCATCGCTTCTCGGCGTTTGTGGCTACCGTGTGCCACCTGGAAGCAGGCCTGGATTTCCAGCACCCTTCTGCCCGGTGGCGCCTTGGACAGCACCCGGTAGTAGATCTCGTCCCACGAGCGGATGTAGTCGTCCAGCGGCGCGTAAGGCCACCCGGTGTCCTCCATGAATAAACTCAACGGATGCGTTGCGCCATCGGTGGGCACGCTGTTGAGGTCCACCTCCTGGAGGGGCGACCACTCGACCGGCAGCAGGAGCTTTCCGGTGACCTCATGGCGGAGGTCGTCCAGCTCGCGCATCCATGGCGCGAGATCGCCTGTTTGTGCCCGGCGGGCTAGTGTTTCCCACGCCGCGCCACCGGCGATGCCGGTGATAGTGACGACGTTGTAAGCGACCCCTGATCCGTGAGCGTGGTTGGTGTACCACAGCAGCCGAGCATCGTCCTGCTCTGCCAGCGTGGGCATCCAGCCCTCGCGGTAGGCCGCCTCGAAGTCGTCCTCGCGTGCGCCTACGACCTGGTGGGTTTCGTGGAGGAACAGCACGGTGACTCCTTTCGGTTGTTCAACCGTGGTCGGCGATCAACGCGGCGAGCTGGCGGCGGTTGAGCTTGCCGGTCTCGGTGTACGGGATGCGGTCGACGATCATCAGCCGCTCAGGCAGTTTGAAATACGCGATGCGATCACGACAATGCGATCGCAGCTCTGCAAGTGTCACCGGAAGGCGAGCCACTACTGCCGCCCCCACCCGCTGGCCCATCTCTTCGTCGCTGATCCCGACGACCGCGACATCGGCGACCGCCGGATGGGCACGCAGTGCCTCCTCGACCTCGATCGGGCCGAACTTCTCTCCGCCGCGGTTGATGGTGTCGCTCAGCCGGCCACTGGGATAGATGTATCCGTCCGCGTCCTGGCGGGCCAGATCACCGGTATGCAGCCAACCGTGGCTGACGTTCTGGCTGGTGTTCACCCACACCTCGCCGACGCTGCCGGTCTCGACGTCGCTGCCGGTGTCGGGATCCACCACTCGCAGTTCGACTCCGGGCAGCGGCGTGCCGACCGATCCCACCCGATTGGGGTCGCGGTGATCATCCGGCGACAAGGTCGTGTAGGCACCGAGCGTCTCGGTCTGGCCGAATACGTTGGCAAAAGCCACATGTGGCAGCGCGGCCATTGCGCGGCGCACCAACGGGATGGGCGCTGCGGCCGCGCCGTACGCGATGGCCACCAGCGAGCTCATGTCGGTGCCGGTGAAGTCGGGATGGTCGAGGATGCGCTGGATCATCGTCGGCACCAGGAATGCGGTGCGCACCCGATGCTCCTGCACCAAGCGCAGCCATTGTCCGGCGTCGAACCGTTCCTGCACGACCGAGGTGTTGCCCGAGTAGAGGCTGCCGAGCATGCCCAGCGAACCGCCGACGTGAAAGAACGGGACGCACATCATCCCGACGATGGGCGCCGCATCGGCCCGAAAAGGCGCCCCAATCCCCCGAATCCGCGCAGTCAATTGTCCGCTGGTGATCCCGACGGCCTTCGGGAGTCCGGTTGTCCCGCTGGTGAAAAGCACCAGCGCGTCACGGTCGGCAATATCCTCGACAGCCGGCACCGGCGAAAGCTGTTGGCCGCTCAATAGATCCGCGGGCGTTAACGTCTTGGTCGCCCCCGCTGCACACAGCCGGTCGGCGTAGGGCTCGCCGGCGACACCGACCTCGAGGCAGTCCGCATTGCGCAGTAGGTCCCGCAGCTCGGCGGAGGTGAGCGCGGGGTTCATCAGCGCCGCAGCCGCACCGATGCGCGCGGCGGCGAGCACCGATGCGATCGATAGCAGGCTGCCGCCGTCGACGACGGCGACGCGGTTTCCGGCCGTCACCCTGTTGGCAGCCAGCCCGGCGGCGCACTGTTCGACGGCCGATGCCAGCTGACCGTAGGTGATCCTGCGGTTGTCGATGATGAGCGCGACGCGGTGAGGCACGCCGGTGGCGGCCGCGTCGATGATCGTGCCGATGTTCATCGGCGGCTCAATACAGCGGTGACCACGACGAGGTCCGCAGCAGCCTGCTGGTCCACTGATCGCGCAGGTCCAAAGCGTCGTACATCCAAGTTCCCGGTGCGCGGTAGTCCGGTGGGATTTCGGTACGAAGGAGATTCAGCAGTGCCTCCGGCTGGCGGATGCGCTGCATCAGCACTACTTCGCGGCGCAGGTGGCTGCCCAAGGCCGGCTGGAACGCGGCTTGGATGGTCAACATTGCAGCCGGCGCCTCAAGGCTCTTGGAGTACACCTCACCGCAGCGGTCGATGTATTCGGTGAACTTGTCCTCGAAGGGCCACATGGTGTCCTCCATGTAGAGGGTCAGCTCGTGTTCCCGCCCATCGACAGGTATCTCGCCGAACGCCGTGTCCTGAAGCGGTGACCATGGAAGCGCCATCAAAAGCTTGGCCTCGACGTCATGGCGCAGCTCGTCGAGTTGGCGCATCCACTGCCGCAGATCGCCCTTCTGAATCCTCAGTGCCAGGCGCTCCCACGCCGCTCCGTCGCGAACCGCGGTCACCGTGACCACGGTGTAAGCCGGGCCGCTGCCGTGTGCGTGGTTGGCGTACCAGAGCAACCGGGCGTCGTCTTCGCTGGCAAGCGTTGGCATCCAGCCGTCACGGAACGCGGCTTCGAATTCGTCCTCGGCGCGTCCTCGCACCTTGTGCACCTCGTGCATGAACAGCACTCAACGGACGGTAATCCAACCTGGACAGCGAAGCCAGACATCTGGTTTGCTCGCACCCATGGCCAGGCTTGATGTGCCAGACGGTCCCGGTGGCGAGGCTGCGATGATTTGGACGTTGCGGCCGCCGCTGGGCGAGATGGTTGAACGGATGATCCGCGGGGCCTATCAGCAGAGCATCTTGCCGCCGGAAGAACGCGAACTGGCCAGGATGCGCATCGCGCAGATCAACGACTGTGTGGCGTGCTCGGATTTTCGCGCACCATCGGTGCTCGAAGCGGGCGTCGCACCCGAGCTGTATGCGAACGTCGCGGCATACGCCACGTACCCCGGCTACACGCAACGGCAGCGTCTTGCCATCGAGTACGCCGAACGTTTCGCCAATGACCACGGCTCGATCGACGACGCGTTCGTCGATCGGCTCCGTGAATCGTTCACCGACGCTGAAATCCTTGATCTGACACTATGTTTGGCGGTTTTCCTTGGTCTGGGACGTTCGTTGACTGTGCTGGGCGTCGATCAGTCCTGCGCGATCGATCTGTGAGCGAGAGAGCGGTCGCGAAGAGTGGACATCGGATCGGTCGACGAACTGCTCACCACCACCCGGGCGGTGCGCAAACGTCTTGACTTGACCCGGCCGGTCGGTCGTGAGGTGATTCTGGAGTGCCTTCGGCTGGCAATGCAGGCGCCGACGGCGAGCAACGCGCAGGATTGGCGCTGGCTGGTGATCACCGATGCCGCTAAGCGCGCCGCGATCGCCGAGATCTACCGCAGCATCGGTGTTGAGTATCTGACGCACGTCGCCGCGACGGAGTCGGATCCGCAGACCCAACGGGTATATCAAAGCGCACTGAACCTGACCGAAACGCTCGCCCAAGTTCCGGTACACGTTATTCCATGCTTGCAGCGCCGGATTGACGGCAACGATCTGTTAACTGCATCGTCCGCATGGGCATCGATCATCCCGGCCGGCTGGAGTTTTTTGCTTGCCCTTCGGTCGCGTGGTCTCGGATCAGTCTGGACCACAATGCATTTGGCCAAGGAGCGGGAGGTCGCCGAACTGCTGGGAATTCCGGCCACAGTCACACAGGCCGCGCTGTTCCCGGTGGCCTACACGATTGGCACCGACTTCCGGCCGGCCGCACGGCCGCCCGCGGAGACGATCACTTATTGGGATACCTGGGGACAGCCTGACGGAGAAAGCTGATGCAGTCCTACACCGTTCGATTTCACGTCGATGCACCACCGAAAAAGGTATGGCGAGTGTTGCATCCGCCAGTGCCGCCCGACGCGCCAAAGCCGCGGGTGCTCGAGTGGCCGACCGGCAGCATGGAGATTCTCAACGAGGGCGACGAAGCTGGCGAGGGGCTGGTCCGCACCTGTGTCTTTCCTGTGCCCAAGTACTTACTGTCAGGCGGCATGGGGCGTTCGTGGGAGACCATTACCGAGGCGAAGATCAACAAGCTCTCGCGCTATGTGGCGATTGGCAAGCCGCTGTGGTCGCGCGCCGAGGGATACCACGAACTGGAGGAACAACCCGACGGCAGCACAGTGCTGACCTTCCACGAGACCTATCACGCTTTCAATCCCGTGCTGCGTTTTTTTCTCGAACGTCCAGTGCACGCGAAGATTTCGCGCGACAATCTCGACATCTACGAGCACGCCCTCGGCTATGCAGGATCGGTCAAACGGCTGACCTAGTGATGGCTACTGGCCGGTAGCTGAAATTTGTTTCTTACCAAAGTATTAAAGGCTGCACCCAGTGACCTTAGAGTAACCGATTAGCGTCGAAAACGTTATCGCAGCAACAGCGTTTGAAAACGGGGGCCTTATGACCGATTCGCTCGACGGCGCAGCTTCGTATGTGGCGCCCCGTCACGCCCATCTTCCGTTTGACTGCAAAGGCGCTGCGGTGCGAGCCCAGTGCCGCAGCCTGGGAACAGTCGTAACGGTCACCGGTGCGGTCGACTCGACGAATGTCGACCAGGTCACCGAGTACTCCGAACGCTTCATTCTGCCGGACAAGCCTTTCGTCCTTGACCTATCGGCTCTGGATTCCTTTGCGGCACAAGCTGTCCGACTTCTTCACCGGTTGGACGACGTTTGCAGCGTCGCCGGGCTGGAGTGGTCGGTGGTCCCCAGCCAAGCAGTAACTACGGCGCTGCTGGTTACTCACGAGGAATCCAGCTTCCCGGTTTTCGGCTCGGTACACGAGGCACTGCATTACTTCGCTGATGCCACCTCCGCACGCCGCCTATTACTGTTGCCGCTGCTCACCAAGACCGCTTAACGGCGCAATCAGGCTCGGGCGCGCCCCGCGCTCACCCCGTATGCTGCTATTCGTGAGGTCGAAGTCCACCGTTGTCGCCGCGGCGGCGCTCATT
>NZ_JBAUZA010000153.1:0-6168 GCF_049585075.1 Mycobacterium sp. | reverse complement strand
AGTTACTAGGGGTGATCACGGCATCGGGCCTGTTGGCCGCAGCAATGAAGGAGTGAGCAGGGCGTTGAGGCAACCGCGTCAATGTAAGCCGTCATCGCGTCAACAGCGCGACGCACTCGGTGTGATGGGTGAGTGGGAACGAGTCGAACACCGAGATCTTCTCGACGGCATACCCCTGCTGGCGATACAGGCCGATGTCGCGCGCGAATGATGCCACCTCACAACCGATATGCACCACCCGCGGGACCTCGGCCGCGGCCAGCAGATCGATCACCTCACGTCCGGCGCCGGCGCGCGGCGGATCCAGGACCGCCACATCGGCACCACGGCGTTGTGCGGTCAATGCCCGCCGGACCGAATCGGTGATCACGCTCACCTGCGCGAGATCGCCCAGGGTGGCGCGCGCCGCACGCGACGCGGCCCGTGAGCTGTCGACACTGACCACCAGTCCGGACTCCCCCACCGCGTCCGCGAGCACTCCGGCGAAAACCCCTACGCCACCGTAGAGATCCCAGGCGGTCATGCCCGAGTCTGGTTGGGCCCACTCGCTCACCAGAGCGCTGTAAGTCCGTGCCGCGTCGCGATGGGCCTGCCAGAAAGCCGTCACCGGTACTTGCCAGCTGTGCCGGCCCGCCCGCTGCACGCCCTCGTAACTGCCCTCGACCACCTCGGTCGAAGTTCGTCGGCCCTGTCGCGCCGTGCGCACTACATGGCGCTGATCGTCGTCGTCGACGACAACGTGCAGATGCGCCCCGGGCGGCCATGCGGTGGAGGCAAGACCGTCGGTCATCCCGGCCGGCAGCTGACCGCAATTGAGATCGGCGATCAGCTCGTCGCTGCGGTAGCGGTGAAATCCGGGACGGCCGTCAGCGCCGACGTCAAGCCGGACCCGGGTTCGCCAACCGGTCGGACCCACCGCCGAGAGCGGTTCGACGGTTCCACTCCACTGGTAATTACCAAGGCGGGCAAGCTGATTAGACACCACCTCGGCTTTGAGTGCACGCGCGGCGGCCGGCTCGACGAAAGCCAGATCGCAACAACCGGCACCCTCCACCCCGGCGATCGGGCATAACGACGCCCGACGGTGGTCCGACGGCTCGATGACCTCGACCGCCTCGGCGTGCCAGTAAGAACCTCGGTCTGCGGTAACCCGCACCCGCACCCGCTCGCCAGGCAACGCGTAGCGGACGAAGACCACCCGGCCGTCGTGACGTGCAACGCAGCTGCCCCCGTTGGCCGGCGCGCCGAGGGTCAACGTCAGTTCTGCCAAAGGTGTCAATCGAAAATCCCTCTGCGGGCGTCGCCGGGCGCCGCATGCGGCTGCATCGTCTTGAGCCGCTCCGACGAATTCAGTTGCCAGGGAACCGATGTCACCATTACTCCCGGCATGAACAGCAACCGGCCCTTTAGCCGCAGCGCGCTCTGATTGTGCAGCACATGCTCCCACCAATGGCCCACGACGTACTCCGGAAGGAAGACCGTCACCACGGTGCGCGGCGATTCTTTGCTCACTCGTTTGATGTAACCCAGTATCGGACGGGTGATTTCACGATACGGCGACGCAATGACCTTCAGCGGCACGCTGATATCGCTCTCTTCCCATCTGCGGACCAAACCCCGGGTCTCCGCGTCGTCGACACTCACCGTGACGGCCTCCAGCACATCGGGCCGCGTAGCGCGTGCGTAGGCCAGCGCGCGCAGTGTCGGCAGATGCAACTTCGACACCAACACCACGGCGTGGTTGCGGCTGGGCAAGACGACGTCAGTGTCCTCGGCAGCCTGCTGCTCCAGTTCCTGGCTGACCGTGTCGTAGTGCTTGCGGATCATTTTCATGAGGACGAAGAGCAAAGCCATGGCGACAACGGCGATCCACGCCCCGGCAAGGAACTTGGTGATCGATACCACCAACAGCACCGCGCCGGTGGCCACGAAGCCGACCGTGTTAATCACCCGCGACCGCAGCATCGTGCGCCGGACGGCCGGATCGGTCTCATTGCGCAGCAACCGAGTCCAATGTCGGACCATGCCGATTTGGCTCAGTGTGAACGAAATGAACACCCCGACGATGTAGAGCTGAATCAGCGCGGTGACTTGCGCGCGGAACGCAATGATCGCCGCGAGCGCGGCCACCGCCAGGAACACAATGCCGTTGGAGAACGCCAGCCGGTCGCCTCGCGTATGTAGTTGGCGCGGAAGATAACTGTGTTGCGCCAGGACCGAGCCTAGTACCGGGAACCCGTTGAACGCCGTGTTGGCCGCCAAGACCAGGATGAGCGCGGTCACCGCCGCAATCAGCAGGAACCCGATGTGGAAACTGCCGAACACCGCCTGAGCGATCTGCGTCACCAGAGTCTTCTGTTGATAGTCGCGCGGAGTACCGCTCAGCTGCGTGGCGGGATCGTCGACAACCTGCACCTTGGTCTTCTCGGCCAGCAGGATGATGCCCATGAAAAGGCTGACCGCGATCGTGCCCAGCAGCAGCAGTGTCGTAGCCGCGTTGCGCGACTTGGGTTTTTGAAATGCGGGCACCCCGTTGCTGATCGCCTCCACACCGGTGAGCGCTGCGCAGCCCGACGAGAACGACCGCGCCACCAAAAACACCATCGCAAAGCCGGCGATCTGGCTGCGCTCGGCATGCATCACGAAGCTGGCGGATTCGGCCCGAAGCGGCTCGCCGAAGATATAAATCCGAAGCAATCCCCAGCCGAGCATGAGGCCGATGCCAACGATGAACGCGTAGGTGGGAATCGCAAAGGCCAACCCGGACTCGCGCACACCGCGCAGGTTCATCGCCATGACCAGCAGGATCGCGGCTACGCAGAACAGCACCTTGTGGGTGGCCACGAATGGAATGGCAGATCCGATGTTCGACATAGCCGATGCTGTCGAAACAGCCACCGTGAGAACATAATCCACCAGCAGAGCGCTCGCGACCGTAAGTCCGGCGTTGCCGCCCAGGTTGGTGGTGACCACTTCGTAGTCGCCGCCGCCGGATGGGTAGGCGTGCACGTTCTGCCGGTAGCTCGCCACCACGACCAGCATCACCGCTGCCACCGCCAGGCCGATCCACGGCGTCAACGAGTACGCCGCCAGCCCGGCCACCGACAGCATCAGGAAGATTTCTTCGGGGGCGTAGGCCACCGAGGACAACGCATCGGAAGCGAACACCGGCAAGGCGATCCGCTTGGGCAGCAGGGTGTGGCTCAGCCGATCGCTGCGAAACGGCCGACCCAGAACCAACCGACGCGCCGCGGTCGAAAATTTGGACACGAGAGCCAAGAATAAGCCCACCCGGCGTTGCCGGTACGGTTCTCTCGTCGGGACCCGACTAATAACCCGCAGGCCGAGAGGACCCGCACGTGCGAGTGGTTGTGATGGGGTGCGGCCGGGTGGGGTCGTCGTTGGCCGACGGGTTGTCCCGGATCGGCCACGACGTCGCGATCATCGACCATGACAGCACCGCATTTAGCCGGCTGAGCCCCGACTTCGCCGGTGAGCGCGTTCTCGGCATGGGCTTCGACCGAGACGTGCTGGTCAGGGCCGGGATCGAGGACGCCGATGCGTTCGCCGCGGTGTCGTCCGGCGACAACTCCAACATCATTTCGGCGCGGCTGGCACGGGAAATCTTTCGGGTGCCGCGGGTGGTCGCGCGGATCTATGACGCCAAACGTGCTGAGGTCTACGAACGGCTCGGCATTCCCACGATTGCCACCGTGCCCTGGACCACCGATCGGCTGCTCAACGCGCTCACCCAAGACACCGAGACGACCAAGTGGCGAGACCCCACCGGGACCGTCGCAGTCGTCGAGGTCGCGCTGCATGAGGGCTGGGTCGGTTGTCGGGCGACCGATCTGGAGACGGCCACCGGCGCTCGGGTGGCGTTTATGATCCGATTCGGCAGCGGTGTCCTTCCGGAACCGAAGACGGTGATCCAGGCCGGTGATCAGATCTACATCGCCGCCGTTTCCGGCCGCGTTGCAGAAGCATTGGCCATTGCGGCGTTGCCGCCGAGCGAGGACCTTGAGCCATGAAAGTCGCTATTGCCGGAGCCGGCGCGGTCGGCCGCTCGGTCGCCCGCGAACTCCTGGAAAACGGTCACGACGTGTCTCTGATCGAGCGCAACCCGGAGCACATTGACATCGACGCCATCCCCGCTGCGCACTGGCGGCTCGGCGACGCCTGCGAGATGAGCGTGCTGCAGTCGATACGCATGGAGGACTTCGACGTCGTCGTGGCCGCCACCGGCGACGACAAGGCGAACGTGGTGCTCAGCTTGCTGGCCAAAACCGAGTTCGCGGTCCCCCGGGTGGTGGCCCGGGTCAACGATCCCCGCAACGAGTGGCTGTTCACCGACGCCTGGGGCGTCGACTGGGCGGTGTCCACCCCGCGGATGCTGGCTTCCTTGATCGAGGAAGCCGTCGCGGTCGGAGACTTGGTGCGGCTGATGGAGTTCCGGAACGGTCAGGCCAATCTCGTGGAGATCACGCTGCCCGACGACACGCCGTGGGGCGGCAAGCCGGTGCGGAAGCTGCAGCTGCCGCGTGACACCGCGCTGGTGACGATCCTGCGCGGGCCCAGGGTCATCGTGCCGCAGGACGATGAACCGCTCGAAGGTGGCGACGAGTTGCTGTTTGTGGCCGTCAGCGAGGCGGAGGAGGAGTTGCGTCAGCTGGTGCTGCCACCGCACTGACGGTGCTCTCCGCCAGAGCGCGCTGCGCCACCCTGATCGCCACGTAGGTCACCACCGCTGCCGCTGCGGTCAGAGGCCAGCCCATCGCGATCCGCGCCACCACGAGCCAGCCCGTGCGGTCGGATTCATACAGCACATGCTGCACCACGAAGCGGGCGCCGAAAACCAGCACCCAGGTGAGCGTGGCGACGTCAAAGGCGTAGACGGCACGGCGCACGTCGCGCCAGGCTCGGTCGTGCCCGTGCAGCCAGCTCCAGATGTAGCCGACCACCGGCCGCCGGATCAGTATCGACACCCCGAATACCGCCGCCCAGAGCAGCGACGTCCAGATGCCCAGCAGGAAATATCCTTTGGACTCCCCCAGCAGGTAGGCGATCAGTGCGCAGACCGCGACGCCGATCAGGCCCGACACCGCCGGCTGCGCGGACTCACGCCGGATCAGCCGCCACAGCAGGATGAGCGTGGCAATGCCGAGGGCTGCGCCGACTGCCGCCGCCAACCCCAGCAGCCTCGAGGTCCCGACGAACACCAAGACCGGCAGCGAGGAGTAGATCATCCCCGGCACACCGCCCAGCTGTGCCATCACCCGCTCGGCAGGGGTCGAGTTTGCAGCTGCGGACTCGGCGTCGCTCTCGGCGGCCGGGGTCACATCGCTGGCTTCGGTCGCACCGTTCACCGGAGGCTTCACCGCTGAATTTCGTAGTGCGGGTTGTAAATCGCCTTGGTGCCGTTGTCCAGCTTGCCCAGCCGGCCCCGCACCCGCAGCGTGCGGCCCGAGTCGATTCCGGGAATCCGCCGTTGTCCCAACCACACCAGGGTCACGGTGTCGGTGCCGTCGAACAGCTCGGCGCGAACCCCGGCGGCGCAACCCTTGGCGTTGGTTTCCACGGTGCGCAGTGTTCCGACCATCGTGACCTCCTGGCCTCGCTCGCAGTCGATGGCCCGCTGCGCGCCGGTGTTGACCGCCTCGTCGGATAATTCCTCGGCGTCGCGCTGCTCGGGGTCCTCCGTCAACCGACGAGTGAGCCGGCGCAGATAACCTTCTGCCGCCATGGCCTCTCCTGACCGTCCTGTAGGTCCAACATCTTCCACGGGTTGGAAGCCGATCCTCTCACGCCAACGGACACCGTAGACCGGTTAGTTCCCGCCCCATGCGGATACCCATCGGCGGCCGGGCAGTATCGAGACATGGCTATCGACCTGAGCGGCGTGACCACCGTCATACTGCCGGGAACAGGATCCGACGACGACTACATCACCCGCGCCTTCGCGGGACCGCTCTGCGAGGTCGGCGCGCAGGTTTTGGCGCCGCCGCCCCAGCCGAATTGCTTGATCGAGGGCTACCTGAGCGCGTTGGACGACGCAGCGCGCCATGGTCCGATCGCCGTCGGCGGCGTTTCGATCGGTGCCGCGGTGGCCGCCGCCTGGGCACTAGCGCATCCCGACCGGGCGGTGGCCGTGTTGGCCGCGTTGCCGGC
>NZ_JBAUZA010000152.1:0-4589 GCF_049585075.1 Mycobacterium sp. | reverse complement strand
CCCCAGGGTGCCCAGCCCGCCCGCCTTGGCCACCGCAGCGGCCAGCGGCCCGCCGGCCAGACCGCCGCCCATCCCGGCCTGACCGACCGGGACGTCGAGACGGAGTCGATCCGCGATGTCCACGCATACCTCGCTTCCCGCGAACAATTGCGGAAACTACTCCGGTTGGCCGGATTCCGAAACCCAGCCGGAAATTCGACGGTCGCAAGGGCCATTGGCGTTCGTGGTGGCGCGCGGCTAGCGAGCGTAGCCTTGGGGTGGATGGATGGTTTGCGGTAAAGCCCAAAAGGCTTGCCGCATAACAGAAAGGTCACAAAATGAGTACAGTCCATTCATCAATTGATCACCACCCCGATCTATTGGCACTACGTGAGCGCTACGAGCGCGCTGCAGAGTCGAT
The DNA here is from genome assembly GCF_049585075.1 of Mycobacterium sp. GTDB lineage: Bacteria > Actinomycetota > Actinomycetes > Mycobacteriales > Mycobacteriaceae > Mycobacterium. The sequence continues at coordinate 4,189 of NZ_JBAUZA010000152.1, read as the reverse complement.
GACTGCGCAGGGCACCTTCGGTCTCACGCTGGTAGCTGCGGTATACGCGGCCCTGTCGCCATGGATTGTCGGATTCCAAGGAACGCAACCGCTCGCGGTCAACAATTTGGTCGTCGGAATCGTTTGCGTGGCGTTGGCGTTTGCGTACGGAATGGCACTGGACCGTAGCCACGGAATGACCTGGACGCTCCCAGTATTCGGCATATGGTTCATCATTTCGCCCTGGGTGGTTCAAGGTGTTTCGCCCCATGCCGCCATCATCTGGTCGAATGTGGTCGCAGGCGCGGTGCTGACCCTGCTGGGCTTGAACGCGATGTACTTCGGTATGCGCGATCGTAATTCAACACCGGTCTGACACAGGCGCCGAAATTTTCCTAACCCGGCCGGCGGATACCCGGCCGGGACGGTCATTGCTTAGCCGCAGACCGCTCCGTTGGCGGCCGAACCCACCAGCTTGACGTACTTGGCTAGGACGCCGGTGGTGTAGCGCGGTGGCAGCGGCGTGAAACCCTCACGGCGGGATGCGAACTCACCCGCGTCAACCAGCACATCCAAGGTGCTCTTGGCGACGTCGAGTCGGATTCGGTCGCCGTCGCGCAGGAAGGCGATCGGTCCACCGTCGACTGCCTCGGGCGCGACGTGTCCCACGCACAGACCGGTGGTGCCGCCGGAGAACCGGCCGTCGGTCAGCAGCAGCACGTCCTTACCCAGGCCGGCGCCTTTGATGGCACCGGTGATGGCGAGCATTTCGCGCATCCCGGGACCGCCCTTGGGGCCCTCGTAGCGGATCACCACCGCGTCGCCGTGCGTGATGGTGCCGTCGGCCAACGCATCCAACGCCGCCCGCTCCCGGTCGAAAACCCTTGCGGTGCCCTCGAAGACATCGGAGTCAAAGCCCGCGGTCTTGACCACTGCGCCTTCGGGAGCCAGCGATCCGTGCAAGATGGTGATCCCGCCGGTCGGGTGAATTGGATGGTCGAGCGCGCGCAGCACTTTGCCGTCGGGATCCGGCGGGGCGATGTGCGCGAGGTTTTCGGCAACAGTGCGGCCCGTCACCGTCAAGCAATCGCCGTGCAGCAGACCGGCATCCAGCAACGCCTTCATCACCACCGGGACACCGCCGATGTGATCGACATCAGACATCACATGCCGGCCGAAGGGCTTGACGTCGGCCAGGTGCGGCACGCGTGATCCGATGCGGCTGAAGTCTTCTAGCGACAACTTGACGTTCGCCTCGTAGGCGATGGCCAACAGGTGCAGCACCGCATTGGTTGAGCCGCCGAAGGCCATCACGACCGCGATCGCGTTCTCGAAAGCCTCCCTGGTCATGATGTCGCGGGCGGTGATGCCGCGCCGCAGCAATTCGACGACGGCCTCGCCGCTGTGCCGCGCGAACGCATCCCGGCGACGATCGGTCGCCGGCGGTGCCGCGCTGCCGGGCAGCGACATGCCCATTGCCTCAGCGGCACTGGCCATGGTGTTGGCGGTGTACATGCCGCCGCACGCGCCCTCGCCGGGACAGATGGCGCGCTCGATGGCGTCGACGTCTTCGCGCGGGATCAGGCCGCGGGCGCACGCGCCGACCGCCTCGAACGCGTCGATGATGGTCACTTCGCGCTCGCTGCCGTCGGAAAGCTTGGCGCGACCCGGCAGAATTGTGCCGGCGTAGAGGAACACCGCCGCCAGATCCAGTCTCGCCGCGGCCATCAGCATGCCTGGCAGCGATTTGTCGCATCCGGCCAAAAGCACCGATCCGTCCAGCCGCTCGGCCTGCATGACGGTTTCCACGCTGTCCGCGATCACTTCGCGCGACACCAACGAGAAGTGCATGCCCTCGTGGCCCATCGAAATGCCGTCGGACACCGAAATCGTGCAGAACTCGAGCGGATAGCCACCCGCGGTGAACACGCCCTCTTTAACGGCCTTGGCCAATCGGTCCAATGACAGGTTGCAGGGCGTGATCTCGTTCCACGACGACGCCACGCCGATCTGCGGCTTGGCGAAGTCGTCGTCGTCCATGCCCACCGCCCGCAGCATGCCGCGCGCGGCGGCTTTCTCCAGGCCGTCGGTCACCTCACGACTGCGGGGCTTGATGTCGACGGCGGGCGACCGCTCGGCGGCAGGGGGCTTGATTTGGGGCATCGGTCAAGTATGCGCGAACTGCCATGTCGGCCCCAAATCATTTAGATACCCCGGCGGGGTATCGGATATGCTGGCAGAAAGCCAAATCACGGGGGCGGCGTCGAGAAGGCTCAACCCGAGATTGACAATGGTCTCAACATCGACGCCGTCACGACGGCCCGAAGAGACCTAGCCAAGATGCTGGAGAGCAAATGACACCCGCACGCGGATACTCGTCGCAGAAGGACAACTACGCCAAACGACTACGGCGCATCGAGGGGCAGGTGCGCGGCATCGCCAAGATGATCGAAGACGACAAATACTGCATCGACGTCCTCACTCAGATCAGCGCCGCCAACAACGCGTTGCGGTCCGTGGCGCTCAACCTGCTCGACGAGCACCTCGGGCATTGCGTCAGCCGTGCGGTCGCCGAGGGCGGTACCGATGCCGACGAGAAGCTCGCCGAAGCCTCGGCCGCCATCGCGCGACTCGTCCGCTCCTGATCGTTTAAGGGCGAATAGCGCTTTCAATGCTTGAGCGTGGTTGAGTAGGGCCGTGGGGCCAGCCCGTGCCAACGGAGCAGCGCGAACGCGCCGCTGGTGGAATGACCCCCCGCCGCCAGCCGTCATCGCAGAAAGCCGGCCCGCTTCGGGCGGGCCGTGGACGCCACGAATTGCGGTGCAGCTGGCTGTGTTGGCCGCGGCGGCCTTCATCTACGTCACCGCCGAAATCCTGCCGGTGGGTGCGTTGCCGGCGATCGCCCGTGGCCTGCACGTCAGCGTTCCCATGGTCGGCACACTGCTGGCCTGGTATGCGCTGGTCGCGGCGGTAACCACGATTCCGCTCGTGCGTTGGACCGCGCACTGGCCGCGACGGCGGGCGCTGCTGGTTTCGTTGGCATGCCTGACGGCTTCCCAGTTCATCTCGGCGGCGGCGCCCAACTTCGTCGTGCTTGCGGGCGGCCGAGTGCTTTCGGCAATCACCCATGGGCTGATGCTGTCGGTCCTCGCGCCGATCGCCGCCCGGCTGGTTCCGGCCAGCCACTCCGGACGCGCGACAACGATGATCTACGTCGGCATCAGCCTGGCAGTGGTGGTGGGCAGCCCGGTTACGGCGGCAATGAGCTTGCTGTGGGGCTGGCGGATTGCCGTCGCAGCGGTGGCCGTAGTGGCCGCCTTGGTCACCGCGGCGGCCTGGGCTGTGCTGCCGGTGCTGGCGCTGACCCAGGAGCAGCTGGCCCGCGTCGGCAGGGGCGCCGGGCACCACCGCAATCGGCGGCTGGTCATCGTGAGCTTGCTCACAATGATCGCGGTCACCGGCCACTACATCTCCTACACCTACATCGCGGTGATCATTCGTGACGTCGTCGGGGTGCGCGGACCGGATCTGGCCTGGTTGCTCGCCGCGTACGGGCTCGCGGGCTTGTTGGTGATGCCGCTGATCGCCCGACCGTCGGACCATCGGCCCAGAGCAGCGGTCATCAGCTGCATGGCGGGGTTGTGGCTGACCTTTCTGGTGCTGATCGCGCTGACATTCCACGATGTGCCCACGGCGGCAAGCATCGCGATCGGGATCGCTGCGATCGCGCTATGGGGCGCCACCGCGAATGCGGTGTCGCCGATGCTGCAAGCTGCGGCGATGCGCGCGGGGGCCGACGACCCGGACGGGGCGTCAGGGCTATATATGGCGGCGTTCCAGATCGGGATCATGGCCGGGTCCTTCGCCGGTGGGCTGCTTTACGAGCAGAGCGTGCTGGCGATGCTGGCCGCATCGGCGGGGCTGATCGGCGCCGGAGCTGCGGGGATGGCCGCCGAGCGGCAGCTGTTCGACGTCCCCACCACCGGCCTCCAGTAAGATCGCTTCTCAACTACCAACATCACAGCAGGTCAGCAGCCTGGAAATGGCGCGCGTCCTGGGTGAGTCGAAATTGCCGAACCAGAAGCCGGTCTCGCCGCTATGCATACTGGTTGAGACGTGACTGAAGGGAAACGTATGTCGCGATGGATCGTCGCTGCGCTCAGCGCAGCGGGAATGACCGCCGTGCTGACCTTGTCGAGTGGCCTAGCGC
>NZ_JBAUZA010000151.1:0-2547 GCF_049585075.1 Mycobacterium sp. | reverse complement strand
CTTGCGCGACGAGGATCTGGCTGAGCCTCCACCGGTCGCCCAACGCCCGAGCCAGGCCGATCGCCTCGGCCAAGTACGCCCGAGCCGCCTCTGCGTCGTAGAAGCTGGCGATGCAGCCGCAGGCGGTGAGCGCCCGGGCCAGTAGGGCCGGGTCCGCGACCTCGCGGGCGATCGCCAGGGCTTGCTGGGCCTGCGTGCTGTCGGGGGCGCCCACCCAGATCGCGAGCATGGCCCTGTCGGCGAGTGCTCGGGCGCGCACCGCGGCCGCCACCCCGGGGTGATGTGCTTCGAGATCGGCCAGCGCGGCATCTAACCAGGCCCACCCTTCCCGATGGCGGCCCCGCCCGAGCCACAGCGGCTGCAGCGACGACGCCAACGCCAATGCCAGCTCGACATCGAAGTTTTCCCGGCTCCAGCCGAACGCGGCGCGCAGGTTGTCCATCTCGATCTCGGCCTGCTCGAGAAGCTGCTGATAATCACTGCCTGCCGGCGCGTCAAGCACCGCGGCCAGCGCCGTGTAGTAATCACGGTGACGTGAGCGCACGGCGTCGGCTTCGCCGGATTCGCCAAGTTTTTCCAGTGCGTATTGGCGCACGGTCTCCAGCAGCCGATACCGGGTCCGGCCCAGGCTGTCGTCGGTGACCACCAGTGACTTGTCGACCAGCAGGGTGAGCTGATCGAGCACCTGATAACGCTCCACCTCAGCACCGCCAGCGACTGCTTGGGCAGCGTCGAGATCAAATCCGCCCAGAAACACCGCCAGCCGGCGCAACAACACCCGTTCGGGCTGGGTCAACAGCTTGTGTGACCAGTCCACCGAGGCGCGCAGGGTCTGCTGGCGGCGCACCGCGGTGCGCGCACCACCCGTCAGCAGCCGAAACCGGTCATGCAGGCTCTCGAGGATCTCGGCCAGCGACAGCGCCCGCACCCGCGCCGCCGCCAGCTCGATCGCCAGCGGCACCCCATCCAGGCGCGCGCAAATCTCGCCCACCGCTGCGGCATTGTCGTCGGTCAGGTTCAAGTCGGGCCGAGCATGACGGGCTCGGTCGATGAACAGTTCGATCGCCTCGTCGGCTAGCGACAGTGACGGTACGCGCCAGCTGACCTCACCGGTCACCCCGATCGGCTCGCGGCTGGTCGCCAGCAGCGTCAGCCCCGCAGCGGCCCCCAACAGCGATGCGACCAACTCGGCGCACGCGTCGAGCAGATGCTCGCAGTTGTCCAGCACCACCAACATCTGACGGTCGCGGACAAACCTCAACAGGGTGTCCATCGTCGATCGGCCCGGTTGGTCGGGCAAACCCAGCGCACGCGCCGCCGCAACCGGCACCAATTCGGGGTCGGTGAGCGGCGCCAGATCCACGTACCACACGCCGTCGGCGAATTCGCCGGTCAGCTGTGCCGCCAGCTGTATTGCTAGCCGGGTCTTACCCGCTCCGCCGGCACCGGCCAGCGTCAGCAACCGGTTCTGGCTCAGCAGCTCCCGCAGCTGGGTCAGCTCCGTGTTACGGCCCACGAAACTGGTAAGCAGCACCGGAAGATGCTGGAAGACAACAGCTTTGGGGAGGCGTAGCGGTGGGAAGTCGTTCACCAGATCGGGATGGCATAGCTGTATCACTCGCTCGGGGCGGGGGAGGTCGCGCAGCGGATGGGTGCCCAGCTCGGACAGCCATGCGTCGTCGGGAAGCCGGTCGACGACAAGCGCTTCGGTGACACCCGATAACAGGGTTTGGCCGCCGTGGCCGAGGTCGCGCAGTCGCGCGGTGCGGTTGATGGTCGGACCGGCGTAGTTACCCTCGTCACGCAGCTGGATTTCGCCGGTGTGTACCCCGATCCGCAGCCGAATCGGGGCCAAGGCGGCACGCTGCAATTCCAGTGCAGTGGCCACCGCATCGGAGGCGCGGGCGAATGCTGCCACGAAGCTGTCGCCCTCACCTTGTTCTACGGGGCGCACGCCCTCGTATTCGGCGATAGTCGCTGACACCGTCTTATTCATCCGTGCGATGGCCGCGGTCATCTCGTCGGGCTGGGCTTCCCAGAGCCGCGTGGAGCCCTCGACGTCAGCTAATAGCAACGTCACAGTGCCTGTCGGTAACAGCCCGCTCACGCTCAGCTCACTCCAGTCCACCAGGGGCGTGTCCGCGCGTCGATCGATCTTGGTCATGCTAGCCAGCATGCGGGCACGCGGATCGCAAAACATCAGCGCAACCGCGTAGATCTCGGCCGATCAGGCACCGAAGTTCAGTTGTGGCGGGCGGCTTCCTGGACCAGCTGTACGCGGGACGTCAAGGCCAGCTTGGTGTAGACGTGGGTGAGGTGGGTTTGCACGGTACGCGGTGAGACAAAAAGCCTTGCGGCGACGTCGTTGTTGGCCAACCCCTCGCTGACGAGTTGCACCACTTGGCGTTCGGTCGGTGTGAGCGAGGCCCAGCCGCTGCTGGGCCGCTTACGTTGGCCGCGGCCGCGCTGCGCGTAGGCAATCGCTTCCTCGGTGGACAACGCTGCGCCCTCGGCCCAGGCGGTGTCAAAGCCCTGCTGGCCCATAGC
>NZ_JBAUZA010000150.1:0-5577 GCF_049585075.1 Mycobacterium sp. | reverse complement strand
GCGAGCAGATCGGTGTGGAACCGGGTCCGGGCCGACAATCTCGGCCACAGCAGTTCGTCCTCGCCCAGGTGGTGGTGATGGAGCATGTCGAGAACTTCGCGGGCATGCCTGGCGACGGTGCGGGCCCGGGCGACGTCGCCGGCAGGTACCGCAGCGACGAGTTGGGGCAGCAGTGCGGATTCGCGGCGGAACATGCGGTGCACGATCACCATGTCACTGGTGTCGCACAGCTTGGGCGCGGCGCTGGGAGCGTTCATGGCAGCCCAGGCCGCCGAGTCGGTGGGCTGCTCGAGGTCCCTCCCGCGGATCTCGGCGAGGATGTGCTCGCGGGACGGTTCGGTGTTCTCGTGCTCGCGGGCGTGTGCCTGCACGTTGCTCACCAGCTCCTCTTCGGTCTCCCCAGTGATGACGGTGCCGGACGGACCGCAGGTCAGGCTGATACTCATGGCGATACTCCTTCTAGCGGGTGTCGCGGGCGTGCGGGCGGCGCCGGGCCCGTGCTGCCCGTCTGGTCGAGATGCTGTCAGCATCACTGACCAAACTAGTCAATGAAGCTGACTATATCAAGGGGTTGAAGCCCGCTCGTGCCTACCGGCCCGGATTGGGCCGCCCGGCAAACGGGTTCGAGGGACGACAGCTCGGCGCAGCTAGGGTTTTTGCGCGTAGGGGTCGGTGATCTCGCGGAGTTGATCCAGGATCTGGTGCAACAACGTGAAGTTGCGGGTGCCCAGGAAGGCCGTCCACTCCGCCAGGATCTCGGTGGATGTCGCCATCGCCACCTCGGCCGCCCGCCGGCCACGTTCCTCGATCACGATCAACCGGGCGCGCCCATCGGTTGGGTCGGGGACCCGGCGGACATAGCCCAAGCGTTCCAGTTGATCGACCAGCACCCCGGCGCTCTGTTTAGTCATTTGCGCCTGATCAGCGAGGTCTGTCAGACGCGAACCGTCCGGGGCGATGCGTTGAAACACCCGACACTGGGCCAGGGTCCAGTCGTCGAACCCGGCATCCTGGATGGCCCGGAAGATTCGGTCCTCCATGTAGCGATACGGGATGAACAACGCCACCCCTAGATCAACCGGCTGCTCGTCGTCCATACCGTTCTCGGCTCCATCGCTCACCTGCCCTGATGAGGTCCACACCTTACGTCAGCACTGCCGATTCACATCGCTGCCGACACGACCGCAACGCCGCGCGCATCGCTGCGCTCGCTGGGTTCCGTACGTTTCATCTATGCGCTGCCGCGATTTCGCGCCTGTCGTCATCGGTCCAACTCTATGACTAGAGTAGTCATATTCTCTGACTAATATGATGGGCGTGGCTATACGGAAGCTGAGCGATGCCGCCACCGAGAGCGCCAGAAATTCAGCGCGCTACGTCCGACACACCGCGGCCGCGTAAGACTCCGCAACGGACCGCCAACCCGGACCTGGTACTGGCCACCAGAACTCAAAGCGGTTTACCGCCGGTGCGGGCGAAGCCGTCTTCGACGAAGCCGGTGTATCCCTCGGCGCGAACGTATTCCTCGACGCGTTCCCCGAAATCTGCCAGAGTGTCGGCGGCACAGAGCATTTGCAGGACCGCCGTTGCGTCGGATTGGCTGGCGTGCGCGGACAGCGCACGCACCTTGTTGTCCGAGTAGGGAGCAACGTCGATGACCGTGGTGATTTCGGAGTCGTCGATGGCCATCTCTTCGGGCGGCATCCATGCGTCCTCGCCGAACGCGGCTCGAGCACCGGCCCGCACGGCGCGGAGCCGCGATTTCGACATCGCGATGTAGTACAACTTGATCACCGTGCGCGTGGACAAGCCCTGACCGGCGGGTTCGGCGGCGATAGTACGCAGCGCGGCACGGACGAGCTCGTGGGTGCGGATGTGGTCGGGATGTCCCGACAGCCCGTTGGACGGGTACGTCACGACGACGTCGGGTTGGTAATGACGCAGCAACCGAACCAGGCGGGTCACCATCGGTGCGAGCGGGCGCCGACTGAACACGTCAGCCCGCGGGGGTATGGCGTTGCCGTCCGGGATTCCCGAGTCGGGGTAACCGAGCTTGACGAGGTCGTGCACCCCTAACGCGGCGGCGGCGAGGTCGAGTTCGCGGGAGCGCAGCGCAGCCACCTGTCGCGGATCGTGGTGCGGATCGCCCGGTTTTACGCCATCCGGCCCGTCGCCTTGGCCGCCGTCGGTGCAGGTAATCAGAACAGTGCGCCAGCCGGCGGCAGCGTATCGGGCCAACGTGCCACCGGTTTGGCTCGCTTCGTCATCAGGGTGAGCATGCACCACCATCAGAACTGGAGGCCGGCGAGATGAGCTAGCGGTGTTTGGGATCAGCTCGTCCTTCCCCACGGCCGGCCCGCTTCGCTGGCGCGGGCGATGACGGCTCACCTCTTTGCGGATGCGGCCGCGGCGTCGACGAAACCCCGCCTGTGCGACACCCAGCACACTCCCCCACACCTCGCTGATGCGAGCTGCCGCCATCTGGTGAAGACACCGCGGCACAGGGTAACTCGACCGCGCTTTAGCGGTTCTCAAGTCGAGCCAGGACTCGCTGCACCGCCCCATCCCGGGCGAATTTGGCATCGACGATCGGTCCGGCCACGCCGCGAAGTGCAGCGACGGGGCGCCAGCGGGCGGGCACCGCAATAGAGCTTCGCCGGCGTTCCAGACCGTCGGCGATCGGGCATCGGTGCCCCTCTCTACGGTGGATGCCAGCAGTAGACCATTCGGTATACTGCTGTCACGGTAGTATACCGAATGGTATATTGTAACTATGCGTGCCAAGGAACGGCTCACCACAGCGACAGCCGAATTGATGCAGCGACACGGAGTTGCCGGCACCGGTATTGCGGAGATCCTGACCGCCAGCGGCGTGACACGGCGGTCGATCTATCTCAACTTCCCCGGCGGCAAGGCCGAACTCGTCGCCGCGGCCACCCGATCAGCGGGTGACGAGATGACGGCGATACTGCGCGGCTACGTCAACCAACCCGACCCGATCGGGGCGTTCACCCAGATGTGGAGCGAGGTCTTGGTCAGCACCGATTTCGACGGTGGTTGCCCGATCGTGGCGGCGGCATCGAGCCGCGACGAAGCACCTGATGCCGCAAGCGCCGCCGCTGAAGTGTTCGCCGAATGGGCGAGCCTGTTTGCCGACCGGCTGCAGAATGATGGCGTTAAACGTTCGGTGGCCCAGTCATTATCGACGACGATCGTTGCCGGGATCGAAGGCGCCGTCATACTCTCGCGCGCCGCGCGATCGACGAAGCCGCTGCAGCAGGTCTCCCACCACCTCGACGAACTCATCGCCGCGCATCGTCCGGCTCAACGAGGCCGGCGCCGGCGCAACTGAACCTTCGGGCGGCGGGCGCGTGATTTCAATTCGTTGAGCACAGCGATCGCGTCGTGATGAGCGAAGGCTTCTGGGCCGTTAGGCCCCTGCTTGGTCGAGAAGCGTCTGCACGGCCTTACGCGCGTGTGTCCACGGAGCCGGATCGTCAAGGGAGGTGGACAACGCAGCTGCACCTTCGTAGAGGACGCCGAGCTGGTTGCCCAGCTGAGTGGGGTTGGCGGCGCCGGCTTGACGAGCCAGCTTGATCAGGCCCTTGATGTAGTTGCGCTTGTGTTTCTGGACGATGTCGTGAATTTCCGGCATGACGTCAGCGGCCTCGACGGCAGCATTGTGGAAGGGACAGCCGCGCATCTGTGCGCCGGGAGGCGGGGTGACGAACAGGGCGAGGATCCGCTCGCGGGGTGTGCGGTCGGCGGCGCTCGGCCCGGGGCGGATGGGGTCGTCCACGGCTTGCTGGATGTGCCGCAGGTATTCCTCGACGACGGCGGTCTTGCTCGGAAAGTGTTGGTAGAGAGTCCGCTTGGAGACGGACGCTTCGCTGGCGAGTCGCTCGACGCCGGTGGCGTTGATGCCCTCGCGGTAAAACAGGTTGATGGCCGTGTTGAGGATGCGCTGGCGCGCGCCGCGGCCACCACCGCGTCTGTTGGTGGACGGGGCATCCTGCTGAGTCGTCATGGTTGGAGTATACCGATGGGTTTACATCGCGCGCAAAGGCACGTAGCGTCGCCGATCGACAGTACACCGATCGGTATATTAGGAGTAATCGTGGCGCACCAAGACAGTGGCAGTCGGCGAGGATTGCAGCGGACACTAGCGGTTCTCGCGGCGATACCGACCGCCAGCGCGATCGGGGAGATCGTCCGTGGCGCGCAGGGAGTTCCTGGCGGTTCGCCGGATGTCGTACCGACAGTGGACAGCTCCCTGCGCTATGCCAACGTATTCAAACTGGCGATCGGACCGGTCATCTGGTCCCAGCTCGCCCGTGTCGAGCAGTCGTCGACCGTGACTTTCGCGCTGTCGACCATCTTCGTCGGTGGCCTTGCGCGAGTGCGGTCATGGCAACAGAGAGGTCGACCGCATCCCATCACGGTGTCGGCGATAGTGCTCGAAACCGTCGGGGTTGGAATCCTCCTCGCCTGGAAGCGGCGGCTTTCCACGAACGTGGCTTGACCACAGCGGCACCACGTCAAGACGGGCGGTTCGTCGCCTGGTCGATCAGCGCCTCGGCCGTCACCCATGCCTGCGCCCACGGCGCCGGGTCGTTCAGCGACGTGGACAACCCGGATGCGCCCTCGTAGAGCAGTGCGATCTGGTTGCCGAGCATTTCCGGGTCCGCCGCCCCGGCCGCTCGGGCCAATTCGGTGAGGCCATCGATGTAGTCCCGCTTGTGCAGGTGGACGATCTCCTCGACACCGGGCATCACCCCGGCCGCCTCGACGGCGGCATTGTGAAAGGGACAACCCCGCATCCTGCATTCGCCGGCATCCGTGAGTTCGAAGAGTGCGAGCAGCTGCGCCCGCGGTGTGACATCCGGTGCGTGCGCCGACTCTTCCTCATCTTCTCCACCCTGCTGCCGGAGATGGCGCAGATATTCCTCGACGAGCGCCGTCTTACTCGGGAAGTGCTGATACAGCGTCCGTTTGGATACCGACGCCCTTTCGGCGATCAAGTCGACGCCGGTCGCGTTGATGCCCTCGAAGTAGAACAGCTGTGCCGCCGCAGCCAAGATTCGCCGACGAGCGCCGCGGCCTCCGCGGCGGGTCGATTCCTTCTCGGTGAGCGACGTCACGATTTGAGTATACCGAACGGTTTACAAATCGACGAGCCTCGTGCTACCGTCATCGGCAGATGTACACCAATCGGTTTACTACAAAGGAAGCGCTCATGGCAGACAACCGCATCACCCGGAACGACCCCACACCCCACGTGCACCCAGCACCCACACACTGGGGCGGCACCTCGTACAAGAACGCGCCGACCAAGTCGGTCTCCGTCGGCGGTACCCGCTTCGCCTACCGTGAGCTGGGCATCGACTCCGGCGTCCCGGTCATCTTCCTCAACCACTTGGCCGCCAACCTCGACAACTGGGACCCCCGCGTCGTCGACGGCATCGCCGCCAAACACCGCGTCATCACCTTCGACAACCGCGGACTAGGCGCCTCGGAAGGCAAGACCCCCGACACCGTGGAAGCCATGGCCCGCGACGCCATCGCCTTCATCCAGGC
>NZ_JBAUZA010000149.1:0-7853 GCF_049585075.1 Mycobacterium sp. | reverse complement strand
GCGTCCAAGACAAACTCAACATCCGGCCACGACCCACCCTGAATTTCGACACCCCAGCCCAACGCCTAGCCGCCCTCCTAGAAGAGGCAGCCTGACCGATGTTGCACTAACCACTTGACTTTGAGGCGAAAAAACGTGACACAAGCCCACACTCGACGCGGTGAAGTATCAAAAAGTGCAGGGCATGCTGCGAATCCCGTGGATGAAGTTGCCGGGCACGTAGACCGGTTCGCCGGCCCGGATGTCCGGCAGCTGACGCAAGAGCTCGCTGAAGATCGCGCGCAGTTGCGCTCTGGCCACGTGTGCCCCGAGGCAGAAGTGCACTCCACCGCCGCCGAAACCGACGTGCGGGTTGGGGCTTCGGCTCAAGTCCAACCGCTCCGGATGCTCGAAGACTTCGGTGTCCCAGTTGCCGGACGGGTAGAACATCACGACTTTCTCCCCCGCCCGAATGGTTTGGCCACCGACTTCGAAATCCGTTGCGGCCGTGCGACGGAACGTCATCACCGGGCTAGCCCAGCGGATGAACTCCTCGATTGCGCCACCGATGCGGCCGTCGAAATCCTCTAGCAGCCAAGCGCGCTGATCGGGAAAATCGGTGAGCGCCTTGAGTGCATGACTGGTGGTTTGCCGGGTGGTGTCGTTTGCGGCGACAGAAAGCAACACGAAGAATGCGGCGATGTCGGCGTCGGCCAGCCGATCACCGTCCACCTCGGCATTCACCAGGCTGGTGAACAAGTCGTCACCCGGATGCTCGCGACGTTCGGCGGCTAGCGCGAAGGCCACCTGATGGACAGTCGTTTGAGCTTCAAACAGCACCTCCATTGGGTGCCGGCCGTTGAGGTAGACCGGGTCGCACCAAGAGACCATGGCATCGGCGGCCTGTTCCACGCGATCCCGGTCCGACTCCGGAATGCCCACCATTTCCGACAGGGTGCGGATCGGCAGTTCCTTGGCGCAGTGCTCGACGAAGTCAGCGCCGCTGCCAGCCGCTTTGAGCTGCTCGACGATGCTCTTGGCGTTGGCGCGGATCGAATCCTCGATGCGCCTGACCTGTCGCGGGGTGAACGCGGCACTGACGAGTTTGCGCAGGAAGGTGTGCCGCGGCGGGTCCATCGCCAGGAAGGACTGCGAGGCCTCGAGCAGCTCCTCGGGAACGTTCTCGAAGATGACGCCCTTGCCGGACAGGAACACCTCGTTGTTGCGGCTGACCGCGACGATGTCGGCGCGCCGGGTCAGAGCCCAGTAGCCGGGGTCCTCGGGGTCAGCCATCAGGGCATCTTCGACCGGAGGATGCCAGCTCACCGGACGTTCGGCCCGCAGCTCCGCAAACGAGCGTTCCCGTTCTTGTGCGGTGGTGGACCAAAACGCCCGCGACGAGAGATCGATGGGGTCGTAGGCGCGAGGGGTTGCGGCTGTCGCTGTCATGGTGGGTCCTCCATCGGCTATGACTCCGGTCACATCGGCAACACCGCTGACCCTAGAACTAGACATAGTGTCTAGTCAAGATGTCAAGGCTTCGGTTACGCTTCGACCAGCGGGATAGGAGGAGCCATGCCGTCGGTCACCCGAAAGCCGCAAGCCAAACGCCAGGAGCGGCGCGAGCAGATCGAGCGTCGCCTGCTCGACGCCACCGAACGGCTAATGCGTGATGGCGCGAGCTTCACCGAACTGAGCGTAGATCGGCTGTCGTCGGAGGCCGGGATGTCGCGGGCCAACTTCTACATCTACTTCGAGGACAAGGGCCACCTGCTGCGCCGGCTAGCCGGCCAAGTGTTCGCCGATCTCGCCGAAAGCGCCGAGCGCTGGTGGGGCCTCGCATGGCGACACGACCCCGACGATGTCCGCGCCGGGATGGCAGCGATCATCGCCAGCTACCGGCGCCACCAACCGGTACTGGTTGCGCTCAACGAGATGGCCGCCTACGACTCCCTGGTCGGAGCGACATACCGCAATCTGCTGACCGAGATCACCGGGCGATTGACCCGTGTCATCGAGGATGGCCAGGCCGATGGCTCAATCCGCGGCGCATTGCCAGCGGCGACCGCGGCCAGTGCGCTGACCTGGATGGTCGAACGGGTCTGTCAACAGAACCTGCCGGCCAACCAAGCCGCATACGACGCCGAACTAGTCGCTACGCTCACTGAAATCGTCTGGGGTGCTTTGTATCTCAAGCCTATGCCGGACTAGACGGCGACCAGGTCGTCGGCGTGCACTGCGGGCCGGCGCAACTCCGCGGGCAGCTCTGAAGTCGACCGGCCGATCATGGTGGCCAGCTCGGCGGCGTCGTAGGCCACCACGCCGCGGGCTACCAGGGTCTCGTCGGGCCCCTTTAGATCGACAACGTCACCGCCGTGAAAACTGCCGGACAGACTCGTAATACCCGCGGGCAGAAGTGAGCGGCGTTGGCCCAGCACGGCGTGCACGGCGCCAGTATCCAGGCTCAACACACCCGCGGACTCCGCGGCATAGCGCACCCAAAACCGGCGTGCCGACATCCGATTAGGCCGCGCGGCGAACGCCGTGCCAACCGAGGCATCCACCAACGCAGTCGCGGCGTCCGCGGCGGCCGCCAGCAGTACCGGCACCCCGGCGTCGGCGGCCAGCAGCGCCGAAGACACCTTCGCTGCCATCCCACCAGTGCCCAAGTGACTACTCTGTCCCGCGACCACACCGTGCAGGTCGGCTAGCCCGGAAACCTCGGGGATGAAACGTGATTCGCGGACTCTACGCGGATCCGAATCGTAAAGCCCGTCGATGTCGCTCAGCAGAACCAACGCGTCGGCACCGACGAGGTGCGCCACCAACGCGGAGAGCCGGTCGTTATCGCCGAACCGAATTTCGTTGGTGGCAACCGTATCGTTCTCGTTGACGATCGCCACGGCATGCAGCGCTCGAAGCCGGTCAAGAGTGCGCTGGGCATTGGTGTGCTGCACCCGCATCGAAATATCATGCGCTGTCAGCAATACCTGTCCAACGCTGCGTTGGTAACGAGCGAATGCAGCGCTCCAAGCGTTCACCAGCGCGACCTGCCCGACACTGGCCGCGGCTTGTTTGGTGGCCAGGTCAGCGGGCCGCCTGGTCAGCCCGAGCGGCTCGATGCCGGCGGCGATCGCCCCGGAGGAGACGATGACGACGTCGGAGCCCGCTTTCATCCGTGCCTCGATTGCGTCGGCCAGCCCCGCCAGCCTATCGGCGTCGAACAAGCCGGTCGGTGTGGTCAACGCGGTGGTGCCGACCTTGACCACGACGCTTCGCGCGGTGCGGATAGCCTCACGCGCTGTTGTGCTCATGAGCCACGCTCGCGACGCTGACGGCGGGCTACCTTGCGTTCGGCAGCGCCGACCCGGTCGGTGCCCTCCAGGCGGGCGTCGGTACCGCGCGCAGACATCGACGTGTCGATGCCGGACGGCGTCTGCGGCTCCCAGTCGAAGGTGACCTCACCGATGGTGACAGCGCATCCGGGCCGTGCGCCCAGCCGGACCAGCTCGTCCTCGACGCCCAGCCGGGCCAACCGATCACCGAGGTAGCCGACCGCCTCGTCGTTGTCGAAGTTGGTCTGGGAGATCCAACGTTCGGGCCGCCGTCCGCGGACCACGAATCCGCCCTGGCCGTCGGACTCCACAGTGAAACCCGACTCGTCGACCGGGACCGGACGAATCACCGGCCGTCGTGGCACCAGCACCGGCTGCGCGGCGTGATATTCCGACACCATGTCGGCAAGTGCAAATATGAACGGCTGCAAGCCTTCTCTGCTGGCCGTCGACACCAGGAAGACCGGCCACCCACGCGCCGCGACTTCGTCACGAACGAACTCGGCCAGCTCGCGGGCCTCTGGCACGTCAATCTTGTTGAGCACCACCGCCCGTGGCCGATCAACGAGGTCGCCGAGGGCGGAATCTCCTTGCAGCGTAGGCGTATACGCGGCCAGTTCGGCTTCCAGCGCATTGATGTCAGACACCGGGTCGCGACCCGGCTCGGCGGTGGCGCAGTCGACGACATGCACCAGCACCGCACACCGCTCGATGTGCCGCAGAAAGTCCAGACCCAGACCGCGGCCCTGCGACGCACCCGGGATCAGGCCTGGCACGTCCGCGACGGTGAAGGTGCGCTCTCCGGCCGAGACCACACCAAGGTTGGGCGCCAAGGTAGTGAAGGGGTAGTCGGCGATCTTCGGCTTGGCCGCCGAGATCGTCGAGACCAGCGAGGATTTGCCGGCCGAGGGAAATCCGATCAACCCGACGTCGGCGACGGTCTTGAGCTCGAGCGTGAGATCGCGCGATTCGCCCTTTTCGCCGAGCAGTGCAAATCCCGGCGCCTTGCGAGCCCGCGAGGCTAGCGCAGCGTTTCCCAACCCGCCGCGACCTCCGGCCGCGGCTTCGAAGCGGGTACCCGCACCGACGAGATCGGCGAGCAACCTGCCGTTCTCGTCGAGCACTACCGTCCCGTCGGGAACCTTGACTTCCAGATCGGTACCGGCGGCGCCGTCGCGGTGAGCGCCCATGCCCTGCTTGCCCGACGCCGCGACGATATGGGGCCGAAAATGAAAATCGAGCAGGGTGTGCACCTGCGGGTCGACGACCAGCACGACGCTGCCGCCGCGGCCGCCGTTGCCGCCGTCGGGACCGCCAAGCGGTTTGAATTTCTCTCGGTGGACCGAAGCGCAGCCGTTACCGCCGGAACCTGCCCGGGTATGGATGACGACGCGGTCGACAAACCGAGGCATCGGAGTTCCTCTTATTCGTCAAGCATGAAGCCAGCGGGCTTCACACTCGCGACACTTCGTCGGTCTTAGTCGGAATTGGTCGACGCGGTGACGATGCTGACCGTCTTGCGTCCCCGCTTGACGCCAAACTGGACGGCCCCGGCGGCCTTGGCGAACAGCGTGTCGTCGCCGCCGCGGCCGACGTTGATTCCCGGGTGGAAATGCGTGCCGCGCTGGCGGACGATGATTTCGCCGGCCTTGACGATCTGGCCACCGAATCGCTTCACGCCCAGCCGCTGAGCGTTCGAATCGCGACCGTTACGCGAGCTGGAAGCGCCTTTTTTGTGTGCCATGTCTGTCGCCTCCGCTACTTGATTCCGGTGACCTTCAGGACCGTCAGCTGCTGACGGTGACCCTGACGCTTGTGGTAGCCGGTCTTGTTCTTGAACTTGTGGATACGAATCTTGGGACCCTTGGTGTGCTCGAGCACCTCGCCGGTCACCGCAACCTCGGCCAGCGCCGCTGCATCGGTTGTGACAGTTGCGCCGTCGACGACCAGGGCGACCGGCAGCGATACCTTCGCACCGGGCTCAGAGTCGAGCTTCTCGACCTTGACGACGTCTCCGATGGCGACTTTGTACTGCTTGCCGCCGGTCTTGACGATTGCGTAGGTCGCCATGGTTACGTCTACCTCTTCTTCTTCTGGTCCTCGGGCGCCGCGCGACCAAAGTGCGCGGGCTGGTCTGGGAGTGTCGGCCAAAACCCGGTCAACAGGCCTGACGACAACTGGTCAAGGGTACGTGACCAGCAACTAAAGGGTCAAACCGCCCGTTAGTCCTCGTGGGTCGGTGGGCCTGCCGGTCGGGCCGCGGCCCGACGTCGGCGGGGTCGCGCGGCGGAGGCGGTGATTGCCGACGGTTCGCGCTCGGAGGAGTCCGTGTCGGAGTCATCGGAGCCGTCGGAGTCTTCGGCGTCCAGGTCCTCGTCGAGGTCAAGGTCCTCGTCCTCGTCCTCGTCCTCGTCGTCGTCTTCGTCTTCAAGGTCCTCGTCGTCGATGTCCTCGTCGTCGTCGTCGAATTCGACCTCGTCGTCTTCCGCGTCATCGTCTTCGTCGCTCTCGTCGAAGTCGGTGTCCTCAAGGTCTTCGTCGGCGGCCTCACCCGCGACCTGCTTTTGCAGCTGTCCGTCGGTCTCGGCGTCGTCGGAGTCATGCCCGTTGACGGCTTCATCGACATCCTCGGCATGCTCAGACTCGTCGGAGTCGTCGTCATGGCGACCGTTGGCCGCCGCCATTGCCTTGAACATCGGATGCTCGCCGGGGGTGTGCACCGGCACCTTGGCCACCACCTGCTCGTCGGCCTTGGTTTTCTTGGAGCGCCGGCCCCGCTTGCCGCCCGACTCGGATTTGCGACCGGCCGCCGGCGAGGTGGAGTCGACGGGATCAGCGTGCAGCGTTATTCCGCGGCCGCCGCAGTGCGGGCAATTGGTTGAGAACGCTTCGACCAGCCCCGTTCCCAGCCGCTTGCGGGTGAGCTGCACCAGCCCCAATGAGGTCACTTCGGACACCTGATGGCGGGTGCGGTCCCGCGCCAGCGCCTCGGTCAGCCGACGCAGCACCAGGTCACGGTTCGACTCGAGCACCATGTCGATGAAGTCGATGACGACCATGCCGCCGATGTCGCGCAGCCGCAGTTGGCGCACGATCTCCTCGGCCGCTTCGAGGTTGTTCTTGGTAACGGTCTGTTCAAGGTTGCCGCCGGAACCGGTGAACTTGCCGGTGTTGACGTCAACCACCGTCATCGCCTCGGTCCGGTCGATCACCAACGTTCCGCCCGAGGGCAGCCAGACCTTGCGGTCCATCGCCTTGGCCAGCTGCTCGTCGATGCGGTGCACGGCGAAGACGTCTGGGCCCGTCCCGCCCCCGGAAAGCTCTGCCGCCTCGTACTTATTCAGCTTCGAAACAAGTTCGGGCGCAACCGAATTCACATATTCGGTGATGGTGGTCCAGGCTTCCTCGCCGGACACGATCAGCTGCGCGAAGTCTTCGTTGAACAGGTCCCGGATCACCTTGACCAGGACGTCTGGCTCTTCGTAAAGCGCCACGGCGGCACCGGCCGCCTTCTCCTTGGTCTCTTCGGCCTGGGCGGCGATCTGGGTCCACCGGTCCTGCAGCCGGGTCACGTCGGCGCGGATGTCGTCTTCTTTGACGCCTTCGGAGGCGGTGCGGATGATCACGCCGGCGTCCGCCGGCACCACCTCACGCAGGATCTCTTTGAGGCGCTGGCGTTCGGTGTCAGGAAGCTTGCGGCTGATGCCGGTCGACGACGCGCCTGGCACGTACACCAGGTAGCGACCGGCCAGCGACACCTGGGTGGTCAGCCGGGCCCCCTTGTGGCCGACCGGGTCTTTGCTGACTTGCACCACGACGTAGTCGCCGGGTTTGAGAGCCTGCTCGATTTTGCGGTTGGACCCGCCCAGGCCGGCGGCCTCCCAGTTCACCTCACCGGCGTAGAGCACACCGTTGCGGCCGCGGCCGATGTCGACGAACGCCGCCTCCATCGACGGCAGGACGTTCTGCACGATACCCAGGTAGATGTTGCCCACCAGGGAGGCAGAGGCGGCTGAGGTTACAAAATGCTCGACGACGATCCCGTCTTCGAGCACGGCGATCTGGGTGTATCGCGACCCCGGGTGCGGCGGTTCGGTGCGGACCTTGTCCCGAACGACCATCACCCGCTCGACCGCCTCCCGGCGGGCCAGGAATTCGGCTTCGGTCAGGACGGGTGGGCGGCGCCGTCCGGCATCACGCCCGTCGCGGCGGCGCTGCCGTTTGGCCTCCAGCCGGGTCGAGCCGTCGATGCCCTGAATCTCGGTGTTGGTGGAGTCGGACTTGTCCTTGGCTCGGGGTGCCCGCTCGTGCACCACGGTGTTCGGCGGGTCGTCCGGTGACGGGCCGTCATCGGTGTCATCGCCCGAGCCGGACTTGCGGCGGCGACGACGGCGGCGACGCTTGCTGGCGCCGTCGCCGGTGTCGTTGTCATCCTCGGCGGCATCCGAGTCGTCCGCGTCGTCGTCGGAGTCGTCGTCGTCCGCGTTGTCAGCCGATGCAGCGTCCGACTTGTCCGATTTCGCGGCGTCGACGCCGGCC
>NZ_JBAUZA010000148.1:0-8173 GCF_049585075.1 Mycobacterium sp. | reverse complement strand
GGTGGACACCTCCAACACGACATGGCCGGCGAAATCGCCGGCGGCCAGCATCTCGCACACCTCGACGACCGGCTGGTTACCGCGGCCCGGCGCCAGATGCTCGTCGGCGGGCATCCCGGTGCCGTCGCACAGGTGCAAGTGCACCAGACCCGAACCCATCCGCTGCGCCATGTCCACCGCGTCGGTCCCCGCCGTCGCGGTGTGCGACAGGTCCAGCGTGTAGTGCGCGTGGTCGCCGTCCAGCGGGTCGTAGGACGGCGCGAACGCCGATATCCCCGGCCCGGGCCCGCCGCCCCGCCTGCGCATCCGCTCCTTCAGCTGCTCAGCCCTAAAGAACCGGTCGGCTCTAAACGGGAACATGTTCTCCACGGCCACCAGCACATCGCTGGATGCCTCCAGGGTGGCGACCTGCTCGGAGAACCCGTCGGCGTAACGCCGTTGCCAGCGAAACGGCGGATGCACGACGACGGTTTGGGCGCCCAGCTTTTCGGCGGCCCGCACGCTGCGTTCCAGCTTGGGAATCGGATTTGAGCCCCACACCCGCTGTGAGATCAACAGGCACGGCGCATGAACCGACAGCACCGGCATCCGGTAACGCTGGGAGAGTTTCTGGACGGCGTTGATGTCCTGGCTGACCGATTCGCCCCACACCATCAGCTCGACGCCGTCGTAGCCGAGCTTGTCCGCATACTCGAAAGCGGCCTCGGTCCTCATCGGGTATACCGAGGCCGTGGACAGACCGACCTTGATAGCTGGGCGCACGCGGGTTTCGCCGGGCGCCTAGCCGGATTGCAACAACGCTAACGGCCCCAGTGTGACCAGCGCCCCCACCGCCACCGCGATCAACGTGCTGCCGATGTCCTCTGTTTTGCGGACCACCCGCACGCCGACCACCAGGCCCAGGATCACGAGCACCGAGAGCACCAACGCCACGATGTTGTTCCACCGCCACAGCTGGTCGAACGCGATGAACAGCCCGGCACCGAATCCGACAGCCAGAATCGACTGCAGCACAACCATTCCGCCGGCCCGCATCGTTTCGGTTCGCGACCACGGATGAGCATCCCCGTCCACATCGTGGAAGTCGTCGGCGAGGTCCTCGGGGTAGTCCTCCTCGTCGGCGATGTCGGCGACATCCCGGTAGGCCGCGTCAGGACGCGATTCGACGTCGCCAGCGACGCTCTTACCGCGCGACCGGCCGGCAAACGAACGCAGGTACGAGCGCACATAGGCGGAGTCTTCGCCGCCGAGTTCGGCGTCCCGCACGTCGGTGTCCATCACGTCCACCGACATCCCCGCGTAGTCCTCCAGCGGGTCGGGGTTCATCCCCTCGGCGCCGGAGCGGTCTGGCAGCTGGTCTTCCGCGCCGCCCGAACGGCTGGCGTCGACACGGACGTTGTTGCGCGACGGCAGCGGGTACGGGCTGCGCTCGGGCCGCGATTCACGCGACTCGGGCCGTGATTCACGGGGGCGAGGAGGCGGCGACTCCGGCCAGCGCGGCTCGGGTTCGGACCAGTAGCGAGAGTGCTCGGCGGGTTCGTCGGAAACCAACTCATCGAGCCGAGCAGACCCGTTGGCTCGTGGGGCACGGGACTCCGGGACTGGTTGGCCGGCCGCTTCGGGTTCGATGCTGTCGTCGATCACCGGGATTTCGCCGGTCAGCTCGGCGACGGTGACCGCGTCGGAGTTGCCGCGGCGACGCCGACGGCGGTTGGGAACCGGGGCGCCGATCGTGCCGTTTTTGGCCAAGAGCTCGGCAACCGAGATGGGTCGGGTATTCGAGCTGTCCTGTGGTCCGGTCATCGTGTGTTGCCTCTCGATCGGTTAACTGCATTCCGATCAACTCGCTGGCTTTTAGCATCCCGCACGGAAGTCTCGACGAGGGCGGTTCCGTCAGCTTCGCTGTCGAGTTTGCGCAAAATGAGACCTTCTCGCAGCGCCCACGGACAAATGTCCACTGTTTCGATCGACAGCGCTCGCATACTCGCCTCCGCGACCAAAGCGCCCGCCACGATTTGCGGCGCTCGCTCGGCGCTCACTCCTTCCAGTTCAGCACGGTCAGCGGTCGTCATCCTAGATATGAAAGATATGAGTTGTCTGAGGCCATTCGCGGTGAGTGTGCGCTTGACCCGCGGCCCCGCGGCCGACGGCGCCGCACCGGTTAGTCGGGCCAGTGAACGGAAGGTCTTCGACGTTGCTACCGCGAGGTCGGGGCCGCCGGCCTCCAGCATTTTGGCGCTGGTTTCGGCCAGTTCGGAGTCCAGCCAGTCGCGCAGCATCGCCACCCGGCGCCGGCCGGGCGGATCGTCTTTGAGCCATTCGCGGGTCAGCCGCCCGGCACCCAGCGGCAGCGACAACGCGACTTCGGGTTCCTCGTCGACGCCGTTGGATAACTCCAGCGAGCCGCCGCCGATGTCGAGGTTGATGATCCGGCCCGCGCTCCAGCCGTACCACCGACGCACCGCGAGGAAGGTCAGCCGCGACTCGTCGACTCCTCGCAGCACTTGCAGCTCGACACCGGTCTCTTTACGCACCCGGGACAGCACGTCCTCGGAGTTCTTGGCGTCGCGGACCGCGGAGGTGGCGAACGCCATCAGTTCGGCGCAGCCCGAACTGTCCGCGATCTTTTCGAACTCGTCGATGGTTTCGATCAGCTCGTCGGCGCCGCGCCGGGTAAGTTTGCCGGAGCCGTCGATCGACTCGGCCAACCGCAGTGTCGCCTTGGTTGAGCTCATCGGTGTCGGGTGCCCGCCGCGGCGGGCATCCACCACGAGCAGATTGACCGTGTTGCTGCCGACGTCGAGCACTCCTAACCGCACGAAACACAACCCTACTGGTGAGCCGCCGAAAGCTTTGATTGGTCTACCGTGAAAACCGTGGCAAATTCGCAGCCAAATCATCCCGGTGAAGTCGAGTTGGACTTTGCGCGCGAATGGGTCGAGTTCTACGACCCGGACAATCCCGAGCATCTGATCGCCGCGGACCTGACCTGGCTGCTGTCCCGCTGGACCTGTGTGTTCGGCACTCCGGCCTGCCAGGGCACCGTGGAGGGACGTCCCGACGACGGATGTTGCTCGCACGGGGCGTTTTTGTCCGACGACGACGACCGGGCCCGGCTAGACGACGCTGTGTCGAAACTCACCGATGCCGACTGGCAGTTCCGCGAAAAGGGCTTGAGCCGCAAGGGCTATCTCGAACGCGACGAGCACGACGGTGAGAAGGCTTGGCGCACCCGCAAACACAAAGGCGCGTGCATCTTCTTGAACCGGCCCGAGTTCGAAGGCGGACCCGGTTGCGCGCTGCACAGCAAAGCATTGAAGCTCGGCGTGGCACCGCTGACGATGAAACCCGATGTCTGCTGGCAGCTGCCCATCCGTCGCAGCCAGGAATGGGTGACCCGTCCGGATGGCTCCGAGATCCTGAAGACCACAGTCACCGAGTACGACCGCCGCGGTTGGGGCGCCGGCGGCGCCGACCTGCACTGGTATTGCACCGGTGATCCGGCCGCTCATGTTGGAGCCGAGCCAGTCTGGGTGAGCCTCGCAGACGAGCTCGCAGAGCTGCTCGGTGAGAAGGCCTACGCCGAGCTGGCCGCAATGTGCAAGCGGCGCAGCGCATTAGGTCTCGTCGCCGTCCACCCGGCAACGCGGGCCGCCGAGTAAACGTGGACCTGCCGTCGCCCGCCGAACCACGTTGGCGCGGCCAGCCCGGGCGTCTGGAGGTCTGGTACGCAACGCTGTCGGATCCGGTGACGCGGGCCGGTCTATGGGTCCACTACGAGATGGTGTCCCCGACCGCGCCAACGGCGCGCGATCCCTATGCGCACGGCTGGGCGAGCTGGTTTCCGCCCGACGGGCCACCGCATACCGAACGCTTCGGACCCGAGCCCGTCGGACCGGCCACCGGGTCGGCCTGGCTCACCGTTGGCGATGCTCGAATCGCGTTGGAAGAGTTGGCCGGACGAGCGGGGTCACTGACATGGAACCTGAGCTGGAAGGACAGCGGTGCGCCGCTGTGGACCTTCCCGCGGCCGCTGTGGGAACGCGAACTGCTGCCCGGTGCACAGGTGGTTATCGCTCCGACCGCACAGTTCGCCGGCTCGCTGCGCACCGGCGACACCTCCCACCGGGTCGATGGGTGGCGCGGCGCGGTGGCCCACATCTACGGGCACGGCAACGCCAAGCGCTGGGGTTGGATCCACGCCGACCTCGGCGACGGCGACGTGCTGGAGGTGGTCACCGCGGTGTCGCGCAAAGCCGGTCTGCGCAGGCTTGCACCGATGGCATTCATTCGATTCCGTATCGACGGAAGAGATTGGCCCGCAAGCGTTTTACCGTCGGTGCGGATGCGGACCACATTGGGCCTGCGCCACTGGCAGCTCACCGGTCGTATCGGCGGTCGCAGGGTGCGCATCCGCGTTGACCAGCCCACCGAGCGGTGCGTAAGCCTGGACTACACCGATCCCGACGGCGCCGCCGCAGTGTGCACCAACAGCGAGCAGGCCAACATTTACGTCGAGGTTGGCGACCGCCGGTGGTCGGTGATCGGCACCGGCCACACCGAGGTCGGCTTGCGAGACGCCGAGTAGCGTCAGCTCTCCAGTTTGTAACCCAACCCGCGCACCGTCACCAGGTGAATCGGGTTGGCTGGGTCTGCTTCGATTTTCGATCGCAGCCGCTTCACGTGCACGTCGAGCGTCTTGGTGTCACCGACGTAGTCGGCGCCCCACACCCGATCGATCAGCTGCCCACGGGTCAGCACCCGTCCGCTGTTGCGCATCAGGTACTCCAGCAGGTCGAACTCCTTGAGCGGCAACGTGATCGGCTCTCCGTTAACCGAGACGACGTGGCGTTCGACGTCCATTCGCACCGGACCGGATTCCAGCACGCCGTCGGTGATCTCGGAGTCGTCGTCGCCGTGGCGGCGCAGCACCGCCCGGATCCGCGCGATCAGCTCACGCGCCGAATACGGCTTGGTCACATAGTCATCCGCACCCAGCTCCAGGCCGACGACCTTGTCGATCTCACTGTCGCGCGCGGTCACCATGATCACCGGCACGCTGGACCGGGATCGCAGCTGCTTGCACACGTCGGTGCCGGACATGCCGGGCAGCATCAGGTCGAGCAGCACGATATCGGCGCCGGATCGGTCGAACTCGGCCAGCGCCGACGGGCCGTCGGTCACCACGGTGGCCTCGAAGCCCTCCTTGCGTAGCAGAAATGCCAGCGGATCAGCCAGCGATTCTTCGTCCTCCACAATCAGGACACTGGTCATCAGCGCGACTCCTGCACAATCAGCGGACCGGTCATCGGTGTAGTTCTTCCTCTCGTTGGGGCTCTCGTTGGGGCATCTTGGGCCGGATTTCGCGCTCGGGCGGTTGGTCGGGTTGTTCGCACTCGGCGTCGTAGGCCGGGATCGACAGGGTGAACGTCGACCCGGTTCCCAGCTGGCTCCACAAGCCGATCGTGCCGTTGTGGTTGGCGGCGACGTGCTTGACGATGGCAAGGCCGAGCCCGGTGCCGCCGGTGGCCCGCGAGCGCGCCTTATCGGCGCGGAAGAACCGCTCGAAGACCCGCTCCTGGTCTTTGCGGTCGATCCCGATGCCGCGGTCGGTGACGGCGATCTCGATGTTCTCGCCGCGGCGGCGTCGGCTGATCGACACCAGCGAGCCGCGCGGCGAATACGCGATCGCGTTGGACACCAGGTTGGCCAGCGCGGTGACCAACAGCGCCTGCTCGCCCAGCATCTTCAAGCCGCTCGGCTCGTCGGTGCACACCGTGATATCAGCGTTGTCCGCAGGTACCTTGTGACGTGAAATCGCTTCGGAGACAACGGTATCGACGTCGACGGCGCCCATGTCCGGCAACCGTTCAGCCCCCTGCAGCCGGGACAACTCGATCAGCTCGCTGACCATGTCCCCCAGCCGGGTGGCCTCGACAAGCACCTTCTCGCCGAACCGCCGCACAGTCTCCGGGTCGTCCGCGGAGGCCAGCAGGGCCTCGGCGAGCACCGACATGGCGCCGACGGGCGTCTTGAGCTCATGGCTGACGTTGGCCACGAAGTCGCGTCTGGTGGCCTCCATCCGGGCGTATTCCGAGTGGTCGTAGACGAAGACCACGGCGAACCGGCGATCCTGCTCGCTCAGCAACCGCGCCTGCCCATGCACCGACACGCCCGATCGTCCGGGAACCGACCGCTTGCCTTTGCCCGGCAACAGGTCGAACTCGACGTCAGCGCCGTCGGCGAGGGTCTGCCGCGCCGCTTTCCAGGCCTGGTCATCGAGCTGACGCTCGCGCACCAGGCCGAGCTCCCGGGCCCGGCCGTTGTGATAGACGACGTCGCGGTGACGATCCACGACGGCAGTGCCCAGCGGCATCAGCGCGACGATGCGCTCCAGCATCTGCGCGACGGTGATGCCGGCCGCTTCGACGGCGACTCGATGGCGTCGCTCCAGCGTGCGCGGTGCCAGCCGCGCGCCCGTCGTGGCACCTACGACCAATGCCACGAGAACCAACACCCCGGCCAGTGACAGGGCCGAGAACACAGTCACATAAAAATCCTACACATCGGGTGAACGCCAACCCAGCAGCGCAAGGCCAAAATCGGACATGTCACACGCTACGAGACAGGTGTTCTATGGCAGTTCACCTCACGTTAGCCTTTTTGCCTGCAAAAAGGGTTTAACGGCCACCTTGGCTGGCCACCGCGGCCGCGCCGGCTGCCGCGGCTTCGGGATCCAGATAGCTGCCGCCAACGACCGTTGGGCGCATATCGGCGTCCAAGTCGTAGCGCAGCGGAATCCCGGTTGGGATGTTCAGGCTCACGACTTCCTCGTCGGACATGCCATCGAGATACTTCACCAGCGCGCGCAACGAGTTGCCGTGAGCGGCGATCAGGACCGTCTTGCCGACTCGCAGATCCGGCACGATCACGTCGGTGAAGTACGGCAAAAACCGGACAACCACGTCGGCTAAACATTCTGTCAGCGGCCCGCCACCGATGTCGGCGTAGCGCGGATCGGCGTCCTGGCTATACCGGCTGCCCTCCTCGATCGGCGGGGGCGGGGTGTCGTAGCTGCGCCGCCACGCCATGAACTGCTCCTCGCCGTAGCGGTCCTTGATCTCGGCCTTGTTGAGCCCCTGCAGCGAGCCGTAGTGCCGTTCGTTGAGCCGCCAGCTGCGCCGTACCGGGATCCACAGCCGATCGGCGGTATCCAGCGCCAGGTGCGCGGTGGTAATGGCTCGACGCAACAGCGACGTGTACACCACGTCCGGCAGCAAGTTGTGCTCGGCGATCAGCTGGCCGCTCCGCACAGCCTCGCCGCGGCCCTTGTCGGTTAGGTCGACGTCGACCCAGCCGGTGAACTGATTGCTCGCATTCCATTCGCTCTCGCCGTGGCGGAGCAGCACCAGCGTGGCTACCGCGTTCCCCATGACGGCAAGTCTCTCACGCGGCCGTTAATCGTCGTCGTCAATCAAATGGGCGAACGCCTCCAGGTTTTTCAGCGACTCACCGCGCGAAACCCGCCACTCCCATTCCTTCTGGATCGACGACCGAAAACCCAACTCCAACAACGTATTAAAGTCGCTATCTACTGCTTCGAGCACCTGCCCGAGCACCCGGTCGATCTCGGCGGCGTCCACCGATGCCAACGACATTCGGCCCACCAGGTAGATGTCGCCAACGTTGTCCAGCGTGTAGGCCACGCCGTAGAGGCGGCGGTTGCGTTTGAGCAGGAATCGATAGACGCCCTCGTGGTTCTCGTCGGGCTTGCGACAGACAAACGCTTCGATGCGCACCGAGTGCTCGCCGATGCTCAGGATGGTGTTGGTCTTGAGCTTGCGCTCGCCGGGCAACTCCACGATCACACCCGGCAACCCGCCATGCGCCCCGGGATGCCGGGAATAGGTGAGGTCGTTGGCGTCCAGCGTGTCCTCGATCACCTGCTGGACGTGAGTAACCGGGGCCGCCCCGCGGTCGTCCGCGCGGTTCATTGGCGCCACTCCTCGATCCCGGCTTCGCCGGCATCATCGTCGCCGGCGCGCGTCAAGCCCACGCCTCCCTGCGCGACGGCCGTCGACGGGCCTGACTGCCTCGGCGCGCCGTTGCCAGATTCCGCACCGAGCGACGGGCGGTGAAGTCGCCGATTGCGCGCCGGTAGCTGGCCAGCAGC
>NZ_JBAUZA010000147.1:0-3112 GCF_049585075.1 Mycobacterium sp. | reverse complement strand
GCTGGCCAGTCGTGATTCCGCGGCGCTGGCCGACGTGGCTGCCGGCTTGGCCGACCGCGGGCTGCATCCGGCTGCCGTCGACGCATCCGCCCAGGCGCAGCGCGGTTAGCTGCTCAGATACTCCCGCAGCATCGCTACCGCGGCGGTGATCTGGTCGACGGGCACCCGCTCGTCGCGGGTATGCGCCAGGTTGGGGTCGCCCGGTCCGTAGTTGACCGCGGCAATGCCCCGGGCGGCGAACCGGGCCACGTCGGTCCACCCGTATTTCGCTCGCACCTGCCCGGCGGCGGCCTCGACCAGAGCCTTGGCGGCGGGCTTGGACAACCCGGGCAGCGCACCGGCGGCAAGGTCGGTCTGCTCGATCCGCACGTCGAGGCCGGCGAAAACCTCATGGACGTGGCGCAATGCGGCCTCTGCTGAGCGGTCAGGCGCGAAGCGGAAGTTCACCGTCACCGACGCGGCGTCGGGTATGACATTGCCGGCGACACCGCCATCGATCCTTACCGCCGACAATCCCTCGCGGTAGGTGCAGCCGTCGATCTCTACATTGCGGGGCTGATAGCCCGCCAGTCGGTCGAGCACAGCGCCCAGCTTGTGAATGGCGTTGTCGCCCAACCACGATCGCGCTGAGTGGGCTCGGGTTCCGGTCGCCTGGACGACCACCCGCAGCGTGCCCTGACAGCCCGCCTCGATGAAGCCGCCGGTCGGTTCACCAAGGATCGCGACGTCGGCCGATAGCCAGTCGGGTAGCTCGCGTTCGATGCGTCCCAAACCGTTTGCGGCCGAATCGATTTCCTCGCAGTCGTAGAACACCAACGTCAGGTCGTGTGCGGGTGCGGTGACAGTGGCGGCCAGATGAAGGAATACGGCGTCGCCCGACTTCATGTCGGTGGTGCCGCAGCCGTATAGCGCATCACCGTCGCGTCGGCTCGGCAGGTTGTCGGCCACCGGGACGGTGTCCAGGTGCCCGGCGAGAAGAACCCGTGTCGGTCGGCCCAGCGCTGTGCGCGCCAGCACCGCATTGCCGTTGCGGATGATCTCGTACCCCAACGCTTGGGGAGTCTGGGCCCCCAGCGCGGCTTCGACCTCGTCGGCGATGCGCTGTTCCTGCCGCGACTCACTGGGTATATCGACCAGAGCTGCGGTCAGCTCGATCGGGTCGCCGCGGAGGTCCAGCACGATTCCAGCGTAGTGGGTGGGTAGCGTGGGCCACGTGACTGCAGCTTCCGGCATTGGGGTGGCGACGTTGGCCGGCAACGGGTCGATCCTCGACACTTGGTTCCCCGCACCTGAACTGATCGAATCCGGCGATGGCGGTACGGTGCGGCTCTCGGTGGCTGAGGTTCCCGACGAGTTGGCCGCGCTGGCCGGACGCGACGAGGCCCGCGGTACCGAAACCGTGGTGGTGCGCACCGTGATCGGCTCGCTGGACGACAAAGCCGTCGATGCGTACGACGCCTATCTGCGACTGCATTTGCTCTCGCATCGCCTGGTCGCGCCGCACGGGCTCAATGCCGATGGCTTCTTCGGCGTCTTGACCAATGTGGTGTGGACCAACCACGGGCCCTGCGCGGTCGAGGGTTTCGAGACGGTGCGGGCCCGGCTGCGCAGTCGCGGCCCGGTCGCCGTCTACGGCGTGGACAAGTTTCCCCGGATGGTCGACTACGTCCTGCCGACCGGGGTGCGTATTGCCGACGCCGACAGGGTCCGGTTGGGCGCCCATCTTGCGTCGGGCACGACGGTGATGCACGAGGGATTCGTCAACTACAACGCCGGCACCTTGGGCGCCTCGATGGTCGAGGGCCGCATCTCGGCGGGCGTGGTAATCGGCGACGGCTCCGACATCGGCGGCGGCGCGTCAATCATGGGAACGCTGTCCGGTGGTGGCACCGAGGTGATCTCCATCGGCAAGCATTGTCTGCTCGGCGCCAACGCGGGGCTGGGCATTTCACTCGGTGACGACTGCGTCATCGAAGCCGGCCTGTATGTTACTGCGGGCACCAAAGTCGTGATGCCCGAAGGAAATTCGGTCAAGGCGCGTGAGCTATCCGGGGGCAGTAACATGCTGTTCCGTCGCAACTCGGTGACCGGCGCTGTGGAAGTCGTGTCCCGCGACGGTCGCGGTATCGCACTGAACGAGGACCTGCACGCCAACTGAACAGGCGCCACCCCGCAGGCGCCGGCGACGCCTCTATCGATCCGTCGCGCTCCAAATGCCCGGTTATCGTTGGGCCGCAGTGTAATCCGACCAACGGCGCTATCCAGCTCGCGCCCGAACTGTTCATTGCGCCCCGATCGCTGCCAGTGACTAACAGCAAATTTTAAGCATACTTACAGCTCTTATGCATTGCTGATGAACCTGCCAAGGTGTATGTAACAGCGTCAAATTCAAAGTGCTTTTGCCACAGCGCTTTTCCCTATTCGCGGGATTCAGCTGAACATGACACACTACCAGCGCAAGTCTGCTGAAATGAACCTAAGTCGACCTTTTTCGACAACCTAACTCTAAAGGAGCAAACACATGTCTTTTGTGACGACTCAGCCTGACGCATTGGAATACGCGGCGGGCAAGCTGGAGGGCATCGGTACGTCGTTGGCCGCGCAGAACGCATCGGCGGCCGCCTCGACCACGGGTGTGGCTCCCGCTGCCGCTGACGAGGTGTCGGCGCTGCAGGCGACCCAGTTCACCGCCTACGGCAACCTCTACCAGCAGGTGAGCGCGGATGCCACGGCGATTCATCAGGCATTCGTACAAATGCTGGGTACCAGTGCGGATTCCTACGGCGCCACCGAGGCCGCCAATTCGACTGGGACCGGTGCAGCAGGGTTGGGCGGTTTCTCGCTCTTGGGCCAGTTGACTCAGTTCGGGCAATTCGGCGTGATCCCGGGCGCATTGTCCAACGGAAGCATGATCGGGATGTTCGGAGGTAACCCGTTTATCTCGGCGGCCTCAAGCCTTAAGGCAACGGCCCCGGCTGCCGCCAGTGTGGGTGGCGGTACCGAGGCGACCGGCGCGGCGAGTGCAGAGTTGGGCGGCCTGTCGCTGGCCGGTGCGACCAATGTCGGCGCGACCCCGGTGGCGGCCGGTCTGGGCCAGGCTTCGGTGGTCGGC
>NZ_JBAUZA010000146.1:0-4148 GCF_049585075.1 Mycobacterium sp. | reverse complement strand
TTGATGCCAAGAGCAGCGCCGTCGCTCCCACGACGGCGAACGCCCGCAGCCAACGGACAGGTGACACAACACTCCCTACACACGATTACCCGACCATGGTCCCATGGGAATCCAGTAGGTCAGCTGCGAGTCGGCGCCGCGTCTGGACTAAACCCAGTTGTCCAGCCAAGATGCTGGCCGAATCTACTCAGGCTCGCTGGGCCGATCGTCTTGCTCGTCAGCCGGCGATTCATCAGTTTCGGGCGCGTCGTCGCCGTCGGGAACGGCCTCGGGCTCGAGCTCAGGTTCGGCGACGTCATCAGCCGCGCCGTCCGCTTCGTCGACGTCCTCCGCCGACTCCTCGGCCTCGTCCGCGAGCCCCGGCGTCTCGACGACAGGCAGCCAGTGCGCGCGCCACTCCTCCTCGGCGATTACGCCCAGTGGAGCAACATCGAGCTCTTCAGGAACGTCTTCTCCGCGGCGGTCAGCGGCGATCGCCTTCTCAGCGCTGCGGACCGTATCCATGAATTCCAAAACCGCTGTGCGTAAAGCATTTTCAGCATCGACATCGGAGGTTACCGTGATCGACGTGATCTCTGCCGGGATCAGGTCGGCGGGCAACCCCGCCCGGTGGACGCGCTGAACCACCTTATGCGCCAACGCAAGAGCCGGCTGAGCGGTCGGCACGTCGTCTAGCACCGAGGCCGATGCCTTCTTTGCTCTTTTTTCCCGGGCTTTGCGCTCCTCCCACTGAGCCAGCTGATCGTCGAGCGAAATCTCTTCTCCAGCAAGAACTTCAGGAACTCGATTACCCAATTTGCGGATCAGCGCATCGGCGACATCGTCAATGCTGAACGGATGCTGTGGCGCGTCCTCGGCGATGCGCGCGTGGAAAAGCACCTGCAGCAGCACGTCGCCGAGCTCCTCGCGCAACGCGTCGGCATCGCCGCTGCGCACCGCGTCGAAGACCTCGTAGGTCTCTTCCAGCAGGAACCGGCGCAACGAGTCGTGAGTTTGCTCACTTTCCCACGGCCCGGCGGTTCGCAATTTGTCCATCATCGCGACCGCGTCCACCAGTCGCTCCCCCGGCTGATGATCGGGCGCAGAAATCAGTCGCTCGCCGGCAGCCAATCGCGCCGTGACCGACGGGTGGTCGGGATCCGAGGACAGCAGTACCGGAGCGTCCTCCCCGGTATGCGCGGAGCGCGCCGCCGGCAACGTCCAGGGCACCGCGACCGGCATTTCCTCGGTGTACTGCACCTCACCGGTGAGCAGCTCGATGGCCTCCACCGGAACCAGCGACGGTCGGCGAGGATCGACCAAGATGACGGTCATCTTGCCTGTCGCTCCCGTCTCGCCGCCGGTGCCGATTGCCCGGATGACATCGTTATATCAACCTTGCTCGACTCTCCCGGTTTCCCATCCAGCGCCGATACCAAATCGGCCACCATTTGCACCAGCTCGAGATCACGGATTCGGGGCGCCCCGACGCCGCCGGCGCGCGGAATCGGAACCTGCACCGTCGACGTCGTAGCGCGATAACGCGCACCCGGATACATCCGCGCCAATCGCACCTGGGCAGAGTCCGGCAGGGTCATCGGCGCCAGCCGCACCGTGGCCGCCGATGCCGCCGAGACTTCGGTGATGCCGGCGTTGCGGCACAGCAGCCGGAGTCGTGCCACCGCCACCAGCCGCTGCGCGGTTTCGGGCAGCGTCCCGTAACGGTCGGTCAACTCCTCGACAACGGCATCGATGCCCGCGTTGTCGCCCGCCGCGGCCAGCCGGCGGTATCCCTCCAGCCGGAGCCGGTCGCTGGGGATGTAGTCCGGTGGCAGGTGCGCATCGACCGGCAAGTCGATCCGCACATCTTTGGGCTCTTCGGCAGTCGTGACGGTCTTCCCGTCGGCCGCAGCGCGATACGCCTCCACGGCCTCGCCTACCAGCCGCACGTACAGATCAAAGCCCACCCCGGCGACGTGTCCGGACTGCTCGACACCCAGCACATTGCCGGCGCCGCGAATCTCCAAATCCTTCATCGCCACCGCCATGCCTGCGCCCAATTCGTTGTTCTGCGCGATCGTCGCCAACCGGTCGTAGGCGGTCTCGGTCAGCGGGGCGTGTTGCGGATAAAGGAAATAGGCATAACCACGTTCACGACTGCGGCCCACCCGACCCCGCAGCTGGTGCAGCTGGGCCAGCCCGAAGGTATCGGCGCGCTCGACGATCAATGTGTTGGCATTGGAGATGTCCAGACCGGTCTCGACGATCGTCGTGCATACCAGGATGTCGAACTCGCGGTTCCAGAATCCTTCGACGGTGGTTTCCAGCAGATCCTCGGGCATTTGCCCATGCGCGACGGCAACTTTGGCCTCCGGCACCAATTCCCGCACCCGCGCTGCCGTCTGATCGATGGAACTGACCCGGTTGTGTACGTAGAAAGCCTGTCCGTCGCGCAGCAGTTCTCGGCGCAGCGCCGCCGCGACTTGCTTGTCGTCGTGCGGCCCGACGTAGGTCAACACTGGGTAGCGCTCTTCGGGCGGGGTCAAAATCGTCGACATCTCACGGATCCCGGCCAAGCTCATCTCCAGCGTGCGCGGGATCGGCGTCGCACTCATCGTCAGCACGTCGACGTGGGTGCGCAGCGACTTGATGTGCTCCTTGTGCTCGACGCCGAACCGCTGTTCCTCGTCGACGACCACCAAGCCGAGGTCCTTCCACCGCACCCCGGTCTGCAACAGCCGATGGGTGCCGATCACGATGTCCACCGAACCATCGGCCATGCCGTTGAGCACGTCGCGGGATTCGGCGACGTCGGTGAACCGGGACAGGCCTTTGATCCGGACCGGGAAGCCAGCCATCCGCTCGGTGAAGGTCTGTAGATGCTGATCGGCCAGCAGCGTGGTCGGCACCAGGACCGCGACCTGCTTGCCGTCCTGCACCGCCTTGAACGCCGCCCGTACCGCGATCTCGGTCTTGCCGTAGCCGACGTCACCGCAGATCACCCGGTCCATCGGGATCGGTTTTTCCATGTCGGACTTGACTTCGGTGATCGCGGTGAGCTGGTCATGAGTTTCGGTGAAGCCGAAGGCATCCTCCATTTCGGCCTGCCACGGCGTGTCCGACCCGAACGCGTGTCCCGCGCTGGCCTGCCGCTTCGCGTACAGCGACACCAGCTCGCCGGCGATCTCCCTGACCGCTTTGCGGGCTTTCGTCTTGGTGTTGGTCCAGTCGCTGCCGCCGAGCCGGCTCAGCGCCGGCGCCTGCCCACCGACATACCGGGACAGCTGATCCAACGAATCCATTGGCACATAAAGCTTGTCGGTTTCGTTCTGGCCTCGTTTGGTCGACGCATACTCCAGTACCAGATATTCGCGCCGGGCACCGCCGACGGTGCGCTCGGTCATCTCGACGAATCGCCCAATGCCGTGCTGGTCGTGAACGACCAGGTCGCCTGCGGTCAAAGCCAGCGGGTCGACGGTGTTACGACGTTTGGCCGCAAGCCTTTTGCCGTCCGTGGCCGTCACCCGGTTGCCGGTCAGGTCGGTCTCGGTGATGATGACCAGCGCGGCACCCGGTGATCCCCCGACTATCAAGCCGTCGTGCAGCGGGCCTTTGAGCACCCCGACCACGCCGGGCTTGGGTTCTGCACCCGGCTCCAACATCGTTGCGGGCGTATCGGATTCGGCCAGCTGCTCGACCACCCGGTGCGCGGTCCCGGTTCCGGGCGCGACGACGGCGGCAACCCCGCCGGTCGATACGTGGGCACGCAGCATCGCAAAGATCTCGTCGATGTCGCGCTGATGGCCACGAGCCGACGGCGCGGCCCGGATGTCCAGCTCGACCGCCGACTCGTCGGAAAGTTGGCTCAGCGTCCACCACGGGTGGCCGGACTGTCGGGTGGCGGCCCGCACCTCGTCGAGTTCGCGGAATCCCGAGCCGCCGAGCTGCTCGACATCGATGGGCGAATCGCCGCCCAACGCTGCCACCGACCAGGACGCCTCGAGAAACTCGCGGCCGGTTTTGATCAGGTCAGCCGCGCGGGTGCGGACCTTTTCCGGGTCGCAGACCAGCACCGGCGTGCCCTCGGCCAGCTGGTTGGTCAGCAGCGACAAGTCTTCGGGACGCAGCACCGGCAGCAACGCCTCCATCCCGTCGACCGGGATGCCCTC
>NZ_JBAUZA010000145.1:0-5697 GCF_049585075.1 Mycobacterium sp. | reverse complement strand
GGTCAAGACCGGTGGGCGCGGCAAGGCTGGCGGCGTGAAGTACGCAGCGACTGCCGAGGACGCTTACACCCACGCGAAGAACATCCTCGGCCTGGACATCAAAGGCCACGTCGTCAAGAAACTGCTGGTGTCCGAGGCCAGCGATATTGCCGAGGAGTACTACATCTCCTTCTTGCTGGACCGGGCCAACCGCACCTACCTGGCGATGTGCTCGGTTGAGGGTGGCGTGGAGATCGAAGAGGTCGCCGCGACCAAGCCCGAGCGGCTGGCCAAGGTGCCGGTGGATGCGGTTAAGGGAGTCGATCTCGCCTTCGCCCGCTCGATCGCCGAGCAGGGCCATCTGCCTGCCGAGGTACTCGACGCCGCCGCGGTCACGATCTCGAAGCTTTGGGAGGTGTTCGTCGCCGAGGACGCCACTTTGGTCGAGGTCAACCCGCTGGTGCGCACACCTGATGACCAGATTTTGGCGCTGGACGGCAAGGTCACGCTGGACGCTAACGCCGACTTCCGCCAGCCCGGCCACGCCGAGTTCGAGGACCGCGAGGCCACCGACCCGCTCGAGCTCAAAGCCAAGGAGCACGACCTGAACTACGTCAAGCTCGACGGTCAGGTCGGAATCATCGGCAACGGCGCCGGATTGGTGATGTCGACGCTGGACGTGGTGGCCTATGCCGGCGAGAAACACGGCGGGGTCAAGCCCGCTAACTTCCTCGACATCGGCGGCGGCGCGTCGGCTGAGGTGATGGCGGCCGGGCTCGATGTCGTGCTGGGCGACGAGCAGGTCAAGGCCGTGTTCGTCAACGTGTTCGGCGGCATCACCGCGTGTGACGCCGTGGCCACCGGGATCGTGCAGGCGCTGCAGATCCTGGGCCCCGAGGCGAACAAGCCGCTGGTGGTCCGGCTGGACGGCAACAACGTCGACGAAGGCCGGCGCATTCTGGCCGAAGCCAACCACCCGCTGGTGACGCTGGTGCCGACGATGGACGAGGCCGCCGACAAGGCCGCCGATCTGGCGAGCGCCTGACGACGTGGCGATCGCAAGCGCGGCGAAGCCGGGCGCAGCGGGTCGACACTAAAAGAAAGGACCACTGACTCATGGCTATCTTCCTGACCAAAGACAATAAGGTCATCGTCCAGGGCATCACCGGCAGCGAGGCCACCGTGCACACCGCCCGAATGCTGAAGGCGGGCACGCAAATTGTGGGCGGTGTGAACGCCCGCAAGGCCGATACCACCGTCACGCATGAGGACAAGGGCGGCCGGATCATCCAGCTGCCGGTGTTCGGCGGCGTCGCGGAGGCGATGGAAAAGACGGGCGCCGACGTGTCGATCATCTTCGTGCCGCCGAAGTTCGCCAAGGACGCCATCATCGAGGCCATCGACGCGGAGATCCCGCTGCTGGTGGTCATCACCGAGGGAATCCCGGTGCAGGACAGCGCATATGCCTGGGCCTATAACGTGTCCAAGGGCGGCAAGACCCGCATCATCGGTCCGAACTGTCCCGGCATTATCACCCCGGGTGAGGCATTGGTCGGCATCACCCCGGCCAACATCACTGGCAAAGGTCCCGTCGGGCTGGTGTCCAAGTCCGGCACGCTGACCTACCAAATGATGTACGAGCTGCGCGATTTCGGGTTTTCCACATCGATCGGTATCGGCGGCGACCCGGTGATCGGCACCACCCACATCGACGCAATCGAAGCATTCGAGAAGGACCCAGAGACCAAGGTCATCGTGATGATCGGTGAGATCGGCGGCGACGCCGAGGAGCGAGCGGCCGACTACATCAAGGCCAACGTGTCCAAGCCGGTCGTCGGCTATGTCGCGGGATTCACTGCGCCGGAAGGCAAGACGATGGGCCACGCCGGCGCCATTGTGTCCGGATCGTCGGGCACCGCTGCGGCCAAGAAGGAGGCCTTGGAAGCGGCCGGGGTGAAGGTCGGCAAGACGCCTTCGGAAACCGCCGAGCTGGCCCGGCAGATCCTGCAAAGCCTGTAGGCATACATGAACACCCCGGTGGTGGTCGGCGTCGGGCAGGCAGCCGAGCGGATCGACGACGCGTACTACCGGGGCATGTCGGCCGTCGAGCTTGCGGCGGCCGGTGCTCGGGCAGCGCTCGAGGATTGTGGCGCCGACACTGCCAAGGTCGCCGCGGCGATCGACACCATCGCCGGCGTAAGGCAATTCGAGATCTCCGGGCCCGCCGAGGCGGTGCTGGGCAAGTCGAACAACTACCCGCGGTCGGTGGCCAACCGGATCGGCGCTGAGCCCGCCCGCGCCATCTTGGAAGTTGTTGGCGGCCAAGGCCCGCAGCATTTGATCACCGAATTGGCCGGCGAGATCGCCGCCGGCCGATCGGAGGTCGCATTGGTCTTCGGTTCCGACGCGACGTCGACCACCCGCTACTTCGCCGGATCCGAGAATCGGCCGGACTTCTCCGAAACCGTCGACGGCTCGCTGGAGGATCGCGGTCACGGTCTCGATGGACTTATCAGTCGCTACACGGTGATTCACGGGTTGGTCGACGCACCGACCCAGTACGGTCTGCTGGAGAATGCCCGGCGGGCCGGAACCGGGCTCGCGCCGGCAGACTATCTGCGCCGAATGGGCGAGCTGTTCGCTCCGTTCACCGAGGTGGCGGCCGAAAATCCGTTTGCCGCAGCGCCGGTCGAACGTAGCGTCGAGGAACTGATCACCGTCACCGAGCGCAACCGGATGATTTCCGAGCCGTACCCGCGGCTGCTGGTTGCACGTGACCAGGTGAACCAGGGTGCGGCGGCGCTACTAATGTCCGTTGAAGCGGCGCGCAAACTTGGTGTCCCCGAAGAGAATTGGGTGTATCTGCACGGGCACGCCGATCTCGAAGAGCAGAGCCTGCTGGAGCGGCCGGATCTCGGGCACGCCCCGTCGGCAGTGATGGCGGTTCGCGAAGCGCTGGCGGTTGCCGGTATCGGGATCGATGACATCGCCACTTTCGACCTGTACAGCTGCTTTCCAGTACCGGTCTTCAACATCTGTGACGGCATGGGCATCGCGCCCGACGACCGGCGCGGGTTGACGCTGACCGGCGGCCTGCCGTTCTTCGGCGGCGCCGGCAACAACTACTCGATGCACGGTGTCGCCGAGACGATCGCCAAATGCCGAAGCGCGCCTGGACAATTCGGTCTCGTCGGCGCAAACGGTGGCATCTTGAGCAAGTATTCCGTCGGGGTCTACTCGACGACACCCACCGATTGGAAACCGGACCACAGTACGAAGCTGCAGGAACAGATCGGCCAAGCGGCCACCCTGCCGGTGACCGAGCAGGCCGACGGTCCAGGCACCGTCGAGACGTACACGGTCCGGCGCGACGGCGGCCGACCGACCGGGATCATCATCGGCCGGCTCGACGCCGACGACAGCCGGTTTTTGGCGACCGCCGAAGACGACGACTTCATCGGGCTGCTGACCGACGGCGAACCATTGGGTCGGCCGGTCGTCGTGCGCTCGTTCGAGTACGGGAACCGCTGCGCTCTGGGCTGACTAGCTGGCGGCCTTGATGGCGTCGACCAATCCCTGGGTGTCGGCGACCGTGACGGTCAGCGCCGAGTGATCACGCAGACCGATAACCCGGCGGATGCGCGGCTCGAAATGGATGCACACACCTTCGGATGCGTTGGTGCCGAACGTCAGTCCGTCGTCGGCAGCCGATAGCCGGGCGCCGACGGCGGTCCACCATCGGTACGGGCCACTGACGTGCGTATCGTGCACGCGAGACAGCGGCACATCGACGACGAACGGCCCGTAGCGGGCGACCAATCGGCCGTCGTCGGTCACCGTCACACCCTGGGCGCCGGGCCAGGCCCGAAACGGCAACCACATCGGGGCCAGCCGAGGGTCGTAACGATAGGGAAAATGTTGCGTCATACCAGAGCGGCGAGCTTCCCGGCCAATCGTTCCACATATGCGGCGACCTCGTCCTCGGGCTTGTCGGGCAAACCGAACAGCACCTCGGTGACACCCAATTCGGCCCAGTGCGCCAACTTTTCAGGCACCGGCTTGAAATCCAGCGCCACGATCTGCGGCGCTCCGTCGCGTCCGGCGGCTGCCCAGGTGTCCTGCAGCAACTTCACCGGCTCGTCGATGTCGAAGTCGCGCGGAGTGGTGATCCAACCGTCGGCGCTGCGCGCAATCCACTTGAAGTTCTTCTCGTTGCCGGCGGCGCCCACCAACACCGGAATATGCGGTTGGATCGGCTTAGGCCATGCCCAGCTGGGTCCGAAGTTGACGAATTCGCCTTGGTAGGAAGCTTCTTCGTGGGTCCACAACGCGCGCATCGCCTCAAGGTATTCGCGAAGCATGGTGCGGCGCCGCCCAGCCGGGACGCCATGGTCCGCGAGTTCGTCGGTATTCCAGCCGAACCCGACGCCCAGGCTGACTCGCCCACCAGAAAGGTGGTCGAGGGTCGCGATAGATTTCGCCAACGTGATCGGATCATGCTCAACCGGCAACGCCACCGCGGTGGACAGCCGCACCCGCGAGGTGACCGCGCACGCCGCGCCGAGACTGACCCAGGGATCCAGGGTGCGCATGTAGCGGTCGTCCGGCAACGACTCGTCACCGGTCGTCGGGTGGGCAGCCTCGCGCTTGATCGGAATATGGGTGTGTTCGGGTACATAAAAGGTGGTGAAACCATGATTGTCGGCGAGCGTGGCCGCCGCTGCCGGGGTAATACCGCGATCGCTGGTGAACAGCACAAGCCCGTAGTCCATGCAAAGAATTAGAACGTGTTCCAATCTTGCGGGCAAGGCCGGGGGCGTGATGGAGGCGCGCGACCCCGTCGACGCCACGTTGACTCCCGCGCCGTCTACTGGCCAAGGTGCGCTAGCGTGGGTGATCGGCACGCGTCTGCCTGGGAGTACCAGCGCCGCACGACAGTGGCGCCGCAAACAGCACTGGAAGGCACAGGAGAAGCCATGACCTATCCGCCCAGCAGTCCCGGATATCCGCCCGCGCAGTCGCCCGGCGGTTACGGGGCCTCCTCCGCACCCTCGTTCACGAAGTCCGAAGACGGCGAGAGCAATCTGAAGCTCTACCTGACCATCGCTGTGGTGGCTCTCGGTTTGGCCAGTTATCTGCTGAGTTATGGCCCGATGATCACCCGCATCCTGCCCAACGGCGACGAGCTCGTGGAAAGCGGCAGCACGTTGCCGATCGACCTGGCCTTGCTGGCAGCGCTGCTGGCCGGGGTCAGCCTGTTGCCCAAGGCCAAGAACTACGCCGCGGTGGTCGCAGCCGTCGCCGCACTGGGTGGATTACTGCTGATCGAGGACACCATCGGCGCATCCGGCCGCGGGTGGGCGCTGTGGTTTGCCCTGGGCTGCGGGGTGGTTCAGGCCATCCTCGCCGTCAGCACACTTCTGCTGGACGCGGGCGTGATCACCGCACCGGCACCGCGGCCCAAGTACGACCAGTACGCGCAGTACGGTCAGTACGGCGGCTACTACGGTCAGCAGAATCCCTACCAGCAGTCCGGATACGGCTCCCAGTACGGCGGCTACCCGTCGGGGCCGTCGACCGGCGGCTTCGGCCAGGCCGGCCCGCCTTCTGGACCTATCCAGTCGTCGCAGTCCGGACCGCAGCAGGGTGCGCCGCACCAGCAGGGATCGCCCACCCCGCCAACGGGTTTCCCCAGCTTCAGCCCGCCGCCGTCGTCCG
>NZ_JBAUZA010000144.1:0-11061 GCF_049585075.1 Mycobacterium sp. | reverse complement strand
CCGTCCAGCGGGTCGGCGGGCCGCAACAGCAGGCGCTCGGCGTCGTCAGCGCTGTCGTACCAGCGGCCCGGCCGGTCGGGATCGGCGAAGTGCGCCAACGAAATATCGAGCAGGTCGGTGGCCGTCGTCAACCAGACGTCATCGGTGGTCAACTGGTAGAGCATCAGCAGCCCGGTGGCCAGCATCGCGTGGTCTTCCAGGATCGCCGCGCTCTCGCCGACCCGCCCGCCCAGGCTGGCTCGGCGCAGCCGGCCGTCCACCATGTGCAGTTGCACCAGCGCGGTCGCGCATGCAGCGGCGGCGTCGGCGAATTCCGGTGCGTCCAACGCGACACTCGCCTCGGCCAGTGCGGTGATGGCCAGTCCGTTCCAGGCGGAGACGACCTTGTCGTCGCGACCGGGCTGCGGTCTGGTGAGCCGGGCGGCCTGCAATGCGGTCCGGACGCGTTGGAACCGGTCCGGGTCATCGGGATCGCTGAGCAACTGCAGCACCGACGCGCCGGCTTCGAAGTTACCCGTCGCAGTGACTCCGAAAATCGAAGCGGCCCAAGGGCCGCCGTCGTTGCCGAGCACGTCGGTCAGTTGCGCAGGTGTCCAGACGTAGGTCGAACCCTCGCGGCCGTCGGCGTCGGCGTCCAGCGACGAGGTGAACATGTCAGCTTGCGCCAGTTCGTCGAGCAGGAAACGTGCGGTCTC
This sequence comes from Mycobacterium sp., assembly GCF_049585075.1. GTDB lineage: Bacteria > Actinomycetota > Actinomycetes > Mycobacteriales > Mycobacteriaceae > Mycobacterium. Next base: position 10,366 of record NZ_JBAUZA010000144.1, on the reverse strand, counting down.
CCCCGCGACCCGGCGCGCCAACTCCTCGCCGGTGCGGCGCGCCCAGTGCGCATAGCCGCGCAGCAGTAGCGCGTTGTCATAGAGCATCTTCTCGAAATGCGGTACTACCCAAGCATTATCGACACTGTAGCGAGCGAACCCGCCGGCCAGCTGGTCGTAGATTCCGCCACGGGCCATCGCGGTGCCGGTACGGCGGACCGCATCCAGGGCACGCGATGAGCCGGTCCGCTCGTAGTTTCGCAGCAGCGCCTCGAGCAACGCCGACGGTGGGAATTTCGGTGCGCCGCCGAACCCACCGTGCGCAGTATCTTCGTCACGCAGAATGGCGGCGACGGCGTCGTCGCACAGCGACGCCGCAACTTCCGGACCGCCACTAGGCAATCCCCCAGCCATTGACTGTAATTCGCCTGCGATGTGGTCGGACGCCTGCTCGACCTCGTCGCGGCGACCGCGCCAGGTGCTGTTCACCGCCGAAAGCAGCTGCAGGAAAGCCGCTTTGGGATAGTAGGTGCCGCAGAAGAAGGGCCGGCCGTCGGGTGTCAGGAAACACGTCATCGGCCACCCACCCTGCCCGGTGAGCGCGACGGTGGCGTTCATGTAGACCGCGTCGATGTCGGGCCGCTCCTCGCGATCGACCTTGACGCACACGAACCCCGCGTTCATCGCGGCGGCCACCTCGTCGTCCTCGAACGACTCGTGTGCCATCACGTGACACCAGTGGCATGCGGCGTAGCCGACCGACAGCAGGATCGGCACATCGCGTTCGGCTGCCTCGGCCAGCGCCCGCGGCGACCATTGCTGCCAATGCACCGGGTTGTCCGCGTGCTGGCGAAGGTACGGGCTGGCGGCCAGCGCCAGCTGGTTACCCGCCGGGCTCATGGGGTGACCGGTCATCTGGCTCGTCGCCTCCGACCGTGCCCTCGTCGCCGGCCTGATCTGGTTCGGGGTGCTGCGGATCGAAGGATTCGGGCACCTTCTTTAGTTGCCGGTTCATTGACCGCACTAGGAAGAACGTTCCGACCAGCAGCAGCACCACCACCAGCAACCCGAACGGGCTGGCTTTGCCAAAATCCGGTCCGTTGTTGTGCGGCGAGTCTGCCAGCACCCGGATCGCGGCAAGCGCAAGCGGGTTCACTGTTGCGCCTCGAGTCCGGCGAACAGATCGGTTTCGGGAATTCGCACCGGAACACGCGAGCGCGCCAGCTCGTACTCCTCGGTGGGCCATAGCCGCTGCTGCCATGCGATCGGCGCCGCGAAGAAGTCGCCTTTGGGGTCGATCTGGGTGGCGTGGGCACGCAGCGCATCATCGCGCTGACTGAAGTACGCCGAGCACTCGATCCGGGTGGTCACCCGGCCGGCGAACACGTCATGCGCGGGATCCCAATGGGCCAGCCACTTCTCGAACGGGCCCTGCTGGCCGTGCTTGGCGAATTCGTCCTGCAGCAGCTGCATCCGCTGACGCAGGAATCCGTGGTTGTAGTACAGCTTGGACACCGTCCACGCTTCTCCCGCGTCCGGGAACCGGGCATAGTCGCCGGCCGCCTCGAAGGCACCGACCGAAACCTGGTGACAGCGGATGTGATCGGGGTGCGGGTAGCCGCCGTTCTCGTCGTAGGTCGTCATCACATGCGGGCGAAACTCGCGCACCACCCGCACCAGCGCCTCGACGGCCACGTCGAGTGGGGTCAGCGCGAAGCAGTCCTCGGCCAGCGGCGGCGGCGGATCTCCCTTCGGCAGGCCGGAATCGACGAAGCCCAGCCAGGTGTGCTCGACGCCGAGGATTTCGGCTGCCTTGGCCATCTCGTCGCGGCGGATATCGGCGATGCGCCCGTGCACTTCGGGCAGGTCCATCGCCGGGTTGAGAATCTCGCCGCGTTCGCCTCCGGTCAGGGTCACCACCAACACCCGGTGCCCCTCGTCGGCATAGCGGGCAAGGGTGGCGGCGCCCTTACTGGATTCGTCGTCCGGGTGGGCGTGCACCGCCATCAACCGCAGTTCGCTCACGTGCTCCCTGTCCCATGTCTTTCGGCCTGGTTTGTGGCCCTATAGTTCCAGTCCTAATAGTTTCATCCCCGATACCGGGGCCCGAAGCCTGATTACCCGGCAGGTACCGCAAGACACATGACCGACCGTTCGCTGCAGCCGCCGCACACCCGCTACGGGTATCGGCCAATGCCCCGCGCATCGCGGCGTCGAATCGTTTTTGCGCTGGCCGGGGCGGGTGTCATCGCCGGCATCGTCATCGCCGTCATCGGCTACCAACGGTTGGGTCGCAGCGACGTCCACGGCACGCTGGCCGGCTATCGGCTGATCGACCAGGAGACGGTATCGGTAACGATCAGCGTGACGCGATCGGATCCGTCGCGGCCGGTCGACTGCATCGTGCGGGTGCGCGCGAAAGACGGCAGCGAGACGGGTCGACGCGAGGTGCTGGTTCCGCCGGCATCCGAGGCAACGGTCCAGGTGACGACGATTGTCAAGTCCTCCCAACCGCCGGTGATGGGCGACGTCTACGGCTGCGGCGCCGACGTGCCAGGCTACCTGCGCGCGCCCTGACCAGACCAGCTTTTTGCAGTGGCTGGCAAACGCCGAACAGCGAAAACGTAGTCGGCGCCGGCAGCCGCGGTGGTAGGATGTTCGGATGCACGGTTCCAGCATGGGACCGTGTATTGCTGCATCAGCGGCCAGATGTGCCGCGCAGGGGGTCTGCCCGACTACTGGGGTCGGCAGTACACGCGGTGGAACCGCCCGGCAGCAGAGACGACAACTTGCCGACGCGGATGCCGCGGAACCGACAGCACAAGGAGCACGACGAGATGACGGACACTCAGGTGACCTGGTTGACCGAGGAGTCACATGACCGACTCAAGGCTGAGCTCGATCAGTTGATTGCGAACCGTCCGGTCATCGCCGCGGAAATCAACGACCGGCGCGAGGAAGGCGACCTGCGGGAGAACGGCGGATACCACGCCGCTCGCGAAGAGCAGGGCCAGCAAGAGGCCCGCATTCGTCAGCTGCAGGACCTGCTCAACAACGCAAAGGTCGGCGAGGCTCCCAAGCAGTCCGGTGTGGCACTGCCCGGTTCGGTGGTCAAGGTCTACTACAACGGCGACAAGTCGGACAGCGAGACGTTTCTGATCGCCACCCGCCAGGAGGGCATCAACGACGGCAAGCTCGAGGTGTACTCGCCGAATTCGCCGCTGGGCGGAGCCCTGATCGACGCCAAGGTCGGCGAGTCGCGCAGCTACACCGTGCCCAACGGCAACACCGTCGAAGTGACGCTGGTCAGCGCGGAGCCGTATCACGCCTAACTAGGGCTACGGTCGGGACTAAGGGCGGGGTCACATCGGCTGATGGCGCGCATCGCCGAGGATTTAGCCTTGCTGTTGCTCGATAACGCCTCGGCGCAGCCCGCGTTGGACCGGGCCCGCCACGGGCGGGTGCTATCCGCGGCGGTGCTGCTGGACTTGGCGTATGCCTGCCGGATCCGACCGGCGGTGGACCACGAACCTGTGCAGGCCGGTCAGCTGGTTGCGCTGATCGGACCGGAGCCAACGGATCCGGTGCTCACCCCCGCACTGCAGATGTTGCTGCGCCGCCCGATGAGCCCGGCTGTCGCGATCGCAAAATTGCGCCGCCAAACCACCGGCGTGGTGTTGTCAGAGTTGCAGGCATGCGGACACATCCACCGGGTTCGACTGCAGGGCAACACCTTCAGTGGTTTCCAGGGCTTCAGGCCGGTTTACGCCTGGCCGCTGCTCGACCGGACTCGGGTCGACGAGATTCGTACGACGCTGATGTCGGTGTTGTTGGAACACGGCCGCCCCGATCCCGCAATGGCGGCACTGATCGCGCTACTGCATAGCGTCGACGGCCTGCGCGCGGTGCTCAGCCTCAACGAGCGGGCCTGGGAATGGGCGCTACACCGTGCGGGTGATATCGCCAGCGGTAGTTGGGTACGCGAGTCCGAACCGGAACTGGCCGAAGTCAACCTGGCTGTGACGGCGGCGGCCATCCGTCAGGCGCTGACCGCGCGCGGCGGGGCTAACTGAGCGCCTGGTCGAGATCGGCTATCAGATCGGCGATGTCCTCGATGCCGACCGACAGCCGCACCAGATCGTCGGGAACCTCCAACTGGGAACCGGCGGTCGATGCGTGGGTCATAGCGGCGGGGTGCTCGATCAGTGACTCGACTCCACCGAGCGATTCGGCCAGGATGAACACTTTGGTGTTGGCGCACAGCGTCTGGGCGGCGCTGCGTCCGCCCCGCATCCGCACCGACACCATGCCGCCGAAGCCGCGCATCTGCCGCGCTGCGATCTGGTGACCGGGATGAGTGGCTAGGCCGGGATAAAGCACCGCGCTCACCGATGCGTGCTCGGCGAGGAACTCCGCTATCGCCAAGGCGTTTTCGCTGTGCCGCTGCATCCGCAGCACCAGCGTCTTCAGGCCGCGCATGGTCAGGTAGGCATCGAATGGGCCCGGCACCGCACCCGCCCCGTTTTGCAGGAACGCAAACGCCGCGTCCAACTCCTCGTCGTTGGTGATCAGGGCGCCCCCCACCACGTCGGAGTGGCCGCCGATGTACTTGGTGGTTGATTGCAGCACGATGTCGGCGCCCAGCGTCAACGGCTGCTGTAGCGCCGGAGATGCAAATGTGTTGTCCACCAACACTTTCGCGCCAGTCTCGGAGCCCAGCTCGGCGATTGCGGCAATGTCGGCGATCGACAGCAGCGGGTTGGTGGGTGTTTCGACCCAGATCAGCCGGGTGTGCGGGCGCAGCGCACCGCGGACCGCGTCGAGATCCGACAGCGCCACCGGGGTGTATTGCACACCCCACCCGGTGAACACCTTGTCGATCAGCCGGAATGTTCCGCCGTAGGCGTCGTCGGGGATCACCACATGGTCGCCCGGACGCAACATCGCCCGCAGTGCACAGTCGCTGGCCGCCATGCCGGAACCGAATGCCCGGCCGAACCTGCCGTCCTCGACGGCGGCTAACGCCCTTTCCAGCGCGGCCCGGGTCGGGTTGCCGGTGCGCGCATACTCGAATCCGCCGCGCAGGCCACCGACCCCATCCTGGGCGAAGGTGCTGCTGGCGTAGATCGGGGCGTTGACCGCACCGGTCTGCGGGTCAGGCCGGTAGCCGGCATGGATGGCCTTGGTGGCGAGCCCGGCGGTGTCGAAGTGTTCGCTCATCGACGATCAGCCTAGCCAGGCGACGATGCAGTGGGGGTCCCCCCAGCCGCGCAGCGGCGAGGGGGACGCGGAGCGCGATGAGGGGTCTTCAAGAGCGGTTTCGGGCTGTCCCATCTGCCTGCGTTTGTTCCAGAGGCAGGCAAACAGTGGCCATGATCTTGTCAGCCAGCGTTTGGCGCTTGGCGGTCCAGAGCGGAAACAGGTAGCCGATGTAGAACGGCACCGCGTCGACCACGTGGCTGATCTGGCGCAACAGCGACATTCCGAAACCAACCGGCTCTCCGGTGTTCTCGCTGACGACTTTGAACTTCAGCACTGACTTACCGATGCTCGATCCGGTTACGCCCTGTCGGTAGCCGTAATTCCAGACCAAATACACCAGGCCGAGCAGCATCGCCCCCCACATCACCGTCACACCCACCGTGGAGTACCCGATGGAACAGATCTGGTTGACGTCATAGCGGGTGACGTCGGTCAGACAGGCGCTGTCGACGCTGTTCTGCAGCACCAGCCATCCGGCGCCGAGGATGACCACGAACGGCAGGATGTCGATCAGCCATGCCGCGACCCGGGCGTGCCACGACGTGTAGGCCTGCTCTGGCAGAGCGGGTGTCGCCGACCCCGGAGGCAACCGCGGTTCGTCAGTCATGAACGGCCTTCCCGCGCGCGGGCGACGCTGCGTTGACCGCTCACAGACGTTCAGCCTAACGACGCTCAGCATCGCGATGCCTGTGACCGCGGCAGCATTGACGCGCGCCGCGCACCTCGCAACGCGGGTCAGAAATACCGCAGCTTAGGTCGGGTAGGGCAGCGTAGTAGTGGTGGGAAGGTTCGACTCGACGGAATCCACGAGTAAGACGCCGAAGATCAAATAGATGATCCCGACGATCACGTACACCACGACTGTGGCGATCGCACCCCATAGCGCCCACTTCCGGGCGTCGTCGGCGGCCTTCTGCGCCTCCGCATATTGGCCTTGTGCCCACAAGCCTGAGACTTGAGTCGCCTTCACGATCGACACGATGCCGAACGGCAAGCAACAAAACAGGGTGACCAGGATTCCGAAGACGAGGTGGTTGTCGGGGGGCCGGGCTCCGTAACTCGGTGGTGGTGGAATACCGCCACCTTGAGGCGGCGGAGGCGGTGGATAGCCTCCCGAGGGTGGCCCCGGTGGTTGCTCAATCATTCGCGCCTTCCTGGGTTGTTAACGCAAAGTTAGCTGCGCGTGGCGCTCCGTAGGCTACCTGAGTGGTGCCTTGCAGCGGGCGCTACTGAGAAATAGCGTGCCGCTATCGCGTCATCGGCAGTCGGCAAATGGCAGTCGCAGCCCCTTGGGACACCATTCGGTTTGCTAGCCGAAGTAATTTGCGTGCCGGGCTCCCCGCAACCCGCACAGCGCTCGGATCGGTTCGCCATTTCCGTCACACCCGCAGCGCGACGAACGGCCCGAACGGCAGGTTACGCACCACCGACCATGTCGCCACCATCGCCAACGCCACTGGTGCTGCCCAGCGATGATGTTGCCAACTCCAGATTCGCCGGCGCGCCAAGCGACCGTATACCCAGGCCGAATATGCCCACAACAACAGCACTAACGCCGCCAGCGCCAGCGCGTTGAATTTCGCTGCTGCCAAAAGGTTTCCGTGCATCACTGAGTACAACATCCGCAAAGTGCCGCAGCCGGGGCAGTCGACGCCGAGGAGTAACTTGGTGGGGCACACCGGAATTGGGCCACCGGGCGTCGTGGGATCGGCCCACCATACGATCGCGCACGCCACTGCCACCACAGCGGCAACACCGAGCGGGGCAGCGATACGCCGTAGGGTCGGCGCCGTCCGGCTATTTACGCCGAGGGCCATCGGACAGAAAACCTAACAAGTCATACCGAGTGATGACGCCCACCGGCTTGCCCTCCTCGACGACCATGACGGCGTCCAAGTCCCGCAACGTTTTGGCCAGCGAGCCGACCAGTTCGCCCGCGCCGATGATCGGCAGCGGCGGACTCATGTGCTGGCCAACGGCGTCGGCCAGGTTGGCGCGGCCTTCGAAGACCGCCGAAAGTAGTTCGCGCTCAGACACACTGCCGGCTACCTCGCCCGCCATCACCGGCGGCTCGGCGCCGACGACGGGCATCTGTGACACCCCGTACTCGCGCAGGATGCCGATCGCGTCACGCACCGTCTCCGACGGGTGGGTGTGCACCAAATCGGGCAACTTGCCGGACTTTCCGCGCAGCACATCACCGACCGTGGGCTGTTGGATCGAGCCGTCCAGCGGGGTGCGCAGGAATCCGTACGACGACATCCAGGCGTCGCTGAAAATCTTCGACATGTAACCGCGGCCGCCGTCTGGAAGCAACACCACGATCAGCGCGTCGGGCCCGGTTTGTTCGGCCACCTTGAGCGCGGCCACCACCGCCATCCCGCACGAGCCGCCGACCAGCATGGCCTCCTCGCGGGCCAGCCTTCTGGTCATGTTGAACGAATCGGAGTCGGACACCGCGATAATTTCGTCAGGCACGCCACGGTCGTAGGCCGCCGGCCAGAAGTCCTCGCCGACTCCTTCAACCAGATACGGCCTGCCGCTGCCGCCGGAGTACACCGACCCTTCCGGGTCGGCGCCGATCACGCGCACCGCACCGCCGGACACTTCCTTGAGGTAGCGACCGGCACCGGTAATCGTGCCGCCGGTCCCGATACCGGCGACGAAATGGGTGACCTGGCCGTCGGTGTCGGCCCAGATTTCGGGCCCGGTGGTCTCGTAGTGGCTCGCCGGTCCCTGGGGGTTGGAATACTGGTCGGGCTTCCAGGCGCCGTCGATTTCGGAGACCAGCCGGTCGGAGACGCTGTAGTAACTGTCCGGGTGATCGGGCGGAACTGCCGTCGGGCATACCACCACTTCAGCGCCGTAGGCGCGCAACACGTTCTGCTTGTCCTCGCTGACCTTGTCGGGGCAGACGAACACACAGTGATAACCGCGGTGCTGGGCCACCAAAGCCAAGCCGACGCCGGTGTTTCCGGAAGTTGGTTCGACGATCGTGCCGCCCGGCTTGAGCTGGCCACTGGCCTCGGCGGCGTCGATCATCTTCACCGCGATGCGGTCCTTGCTGCTCAAGCCCGGGTTGAGGTATTCGACCTTGGCGACCACCCTGCCCGACCCCGGCGGCACAACTGAGCTCAGCTGAACTAGGGGAGTATTTCCGATGAGTTCACTGATGTGTCGCGCGATCCGCATGCGTTCATCGTCTCAGGTGCCGCGACGCCGCGTGCGGGCACTCGGCGCTAGCCGGTGGCTTCGCGGATGTACTCACCGATCTGCCGCAGCGAGCGCGTCGCCTCGGGCACTGCCGGTGCAGCAAGCTGGAAGTCGTGTATCTGGCCGGGCCAAACCCGAACCTCGGTCGGGACACCTACCGCAGCCAGTCGGCCGGCGGCCACCCGCGCGTCGTGCAACAACACCTCGGATCCCGACACGTGGATCAATGTCTGCGGCAGGCCCGGCTCGAGGTGGTCGAGCGGCTCGTAAAGTTCCTCGGGCTTTCCGTCGACCATCCGCTTGCCTGCGGCCTTGGCTACCAGCGCGATCAACGCGTCAAATGCCTTGGCAGGGAACATCGCATCGGTTTTGATGTTGGGATGCGCCTGCTTGGGCTCCTTGGCCAGCTGCAATAACGGCGAAATCGCCACCAGCGCAGCCGGTTCCTCGCCGACCTGCTGAAGCCGTTGCGCCAGTGCCATAGCCAGGTAGCCACCGGCGGAGTCGCCGGCTAACACGATCTGCTCGGGCTGGTATCCGCGAAGCCGCAGCCAGCGGTAGGCATCATGGCAGTCGTCCAGCGCCATGCCGACCGAATGCTTGGGAATCAGGCGGTAATTGACCACCAACACCGGAGAGTCGGCGTACTTCGACAATGCGTTGACGATCCTGCTGTGCGAATTGACGCCACACGTCAAAAACGCGCCGCCGTGCAAATAGAGCACCACCCGTCGCTTGCCGTCGGCCGGCAGTACGCCGGGCGCACGAACCAGCTGCGCCGTGGCGTGCGGCAATTCCACTGTCGCGCGGATAGTTCCAGGGGCGGGAAGCAAAACCCGTGAAGCGAAGTCGATTAGGCCGAACGGCCATGGCATGTGCGGAATGTAGCTGCCGACAGCCAAAACCGGTCGGATCGTCAGACGGCATGCCAGCGCCGCGACCATTCCGGGAAGGCTGGGGCCGCTTTCGATTACCTCGACGGGCACGCCGTCGCTGATGGGTAACTTGCGGGCCCGCAACGCATCACGGGGATGGATCGCATTACGGGGCGAGCCCGAAACCTTGCTAGGTGCGGTCATGCTCAACACTCCTACGCCGTTGTAGTGCGATATAGCATGTCGACGAAGTAGCAGAGCGATCGGTTCAACTTGCGTCATAGCAAGGTGTACCCGACCTAGCGCTTAGCCAACCTCGCAAACTTAGCTTGACACCAATAAAAAGTTCAACAATCAAAGAGTCTGATTCGATACCAGAACTGATCCGTCCCGTAATCGTGTCGCCGCTCGGCACCCCCGAACCCGGGCCACCGGCGACCTAAACTGGTCGCGTGGTACTTCGCGCGCCGCGAGGCTCGATGGTTGCGCTGGCCGCCGCAGGCGCGCTGGCGTCGACCGGCACTGCCTATTTAGGCGCACGCAACCTGCTGATCGGCCAGGCCGCAAAAGCGCGCAGCGTGATCCCCAAATCCTGGGACGTCCCACCCCGGGCTGACGGCGTCTACACCCCGGGGGGCGGTCCGGTGCAGCGCTGGGAACGCGGGATTCCCGTCGACGTGCACCTGATGATCTTCGGCGACTCGACGGCAACCGGGTACGGCTGTCGCACGGCCGAGGAAGTTCCCGGTGTGCTGATCGCGCGCGGACTCGCCGACCACAGCGGTAAAAGCATCCGGTTGAGCACCAAAGCGATCGTAGGCGCCACCTCGAAGGGCTTGTCCGGCCAGGTGGACGCCATGTTCGTGGCAGGTCCGCCGCCGGACGCCGCGGTGATCTTGGTCGGCGCCAACGACGTCACGGCGCTCAACGGCCTCGGTCCCTCCGCGCGCCGGCTCGGCGCAGCGGTGCGCCGGCTGTGCGCTAGCGGCGCGGTGGTCGTCGTCGCCACCTGCCCCGATTTTGGGGTCGTCAAGGCC
>NZ_JBAUZA010000143.1:0-3997 GCF_049585075.1 Mycobacterium sp. | reverse complement strand
GCGGAGGGCGCCGCGATCGCCCTTGTCGCCCGTCGGGTTGATCGGCTCGACGAACTCAAGGCCGAAATCGAATCCGCAGGCGGCACTGCGCTGGCGGTGCCCGCCGATGTGACTGACGCCGAGCAGGTGGCAGCGGCGGTGCAGCGGATTGTCGGCGAGCTGGGACGTCTCGATACCGTCGTGAACAATGCCGGGCTGATGCGGGTGGCACCCGCTGCCGAAGCGCCACTGCAGGATTGGGACGATCTGGTGCGGGTCAATGTGCAGGGCGTCTTGTACGTCACCCGCGCCACGGTCCCCCACCTCATCGCTGCGGCCACGGATTCATCCCGCGGCGTCGCCGATCTGGTCACCATCAGTTCCACCGCGGGGTGGGTCGCCCGACCGAACACCGCCGTTTATTCGCTGACCAAATTCGGGGTAAATGCGTTCAGCGAGGGCATCCGACAAGAGCTGCTGGGCAAGCGAGTTCGGGTCGGCGTGGTAGGGCCGGGCACGGTCGACACCGAAATCAGCAATCAGCTGTCCCCGGAATCGCGCGAGGCATTCAATCGTCAGACTGCCGACATGGTGAAGTTGGCGCCCGAAGACATCGCCGACGCGGTGCTGTACATGGTCACCCGTGATCGCAGAGTTGCCGTCAACCACATGTTGGTTCGCGCCGCCGAACAGACCTGGTGATCGAAAAGGCTACTGCCACACCGGGCTAGCGGTCAGCAACTCTGGTCCGCTATCAGTGATGACGACCGTATCGCGGTGAAGGACCGCGCCGAGGCCTTCCTGCCACACGTAGCCGGTAAGCGCTAACACCATCCCCGGATCCAGATGTTCACGTTCGGCGGTAGCCGGAAGCTGCCGCGAGATCACCGGCGGATCGAAGCCCAGCCCCAGCCCGTGCGCGACGGTCATCGGCGGCAGCGGCTCGCCGGCCAGGTCGTAAGCCGCGAGCAACTCACTGGCCCGCGCACCGGGATGGCAGGCGGCGATCAGCCTGTCCCACAATGCGTTCGAGCGCTTATAGAGCTTGCGAGTCGACCCGTTGTGGGTATCGCCCGCCGGCCAGGTCCGGCCCACCTCCCCGACGTAGCCGTTGGCAAGTGCTCCAGCGACGAACACAACCAAATCACCGGAACCCACCAGGCCGTCGCCTTTGGTACGCCGCCAAGGGTGTTCGGAAGAAGTCACCCATGCGGCGTCCTGGGTGGCCGGCGTGCTCACCCCACCCGCGGCCATCGCCTCCAGTACCGCACCCGCTAACGTCTGCTCGGAAAGCCCGGGCCGCAACTCCGCCACGGCGGCAGCGACTCCCGCTTCGGCGATGCGCAGGGCGGCGTCCATCGCCGCCATTTCGTCGGGCGTCTTGATCCGCCGCGCTGCCCGCATGGCCACTTCGCCGTCGACGAGTTCGGCGTTCGGAAACGCCATCGGCAGCAGCTTGGCGAAAGTCGGTGACAGCGTGTCGGTTCCGACCCGCCGGGCCTGCGATGCCCCGTCGATGTTCTTCAACACCGTGATAAGCGTCATCGGGTTCCAGGCCAGACCGTAGAGCCGGTCACGGCCGATCTCCTCGGGGATGCCCTCGTCGGCAGTGCTGTTCAAATAGATTTCGCCGGTGGCACGTACGACAACGCAGACCGGTCCGAATGGCCGCGTCCCGGCGATCCATAATTGCGGCGCCCCGGTGGCATAACGAACATTGGCTTGTCGCCCGAGCACCAGGACGTCGATATTGTGAGCTTCCATCTGCGCCAGTGCCCGTTGGCGACGACCCAGCCGTAACGCTGCGCCGTCCGGCGAAATCTCAGTGCCCATAAGGCGTATAGGGGTAGTCGGTAATCGGGATGAAGCCGTCTTCGGTGATCACCACGATCTCCTCACTGCGGTAGCCGCCGGTGCCGTCTTCCCACACCACCGGCTCCAGCACCAGCACCATGCCGACCGGAAATACGAAGTTGTCGTCGTACTCTTCGCCCAGATCAGTTCCGATCATCGGCGGTTCGGCGGGGAACGTGCCGATGCCGTGTCCGAGGTAGAGATGGGGCAGCCACGGCTTGCTGCCGTCGTTGGCAGCGATCGCGGCCCGAGCCAGATCACCTGATGTGGCACCGGCTTTCGTCACATTCAGAACCGCGTCGACGATATGGCGCCACTTGTCGAACTGCTCCTGCTGGCGCGCTGACGGCTCGTCGCCGACCACCCACGTTCGACCGAAATCCGAACAGTACCCGGCGTAGCTGATGCTGACATCAGTCCACAGCACGTCACCTTTGGCGAGTTCGCGTTCCGCGGTCAGCAGCGGCAGCGCGAGGTCGCTGTGTGTGGTCCACACCCCCTCGGCACGCGACGGCGGCATCACCTGCCAGATCGCCTCGAGCATGTTGGCTGTCGCGCCGAGTTCGAATGCCCTGCGCACCAGCCTGGCTGACAGGTCGGTTTGTCGCACGCCCGGCGCCAACTGCTTTTGCACATCGATCATGGCCTGCTCGGTGATGCGAGTGGCTTTACGCAGGCAAGCTAGCTGGTCCGGTGTCTTGACCAGGTTGGCCGCTCCCACCAGCACCGCGGCATCCGAGGGCGGCCCACTCGGGAAAAGCCGATCCGCGGCCCGGCGCATCTCCCCCGTCATCTCATCGACCGCGACCCTGGCGCCCGGCGGGATCAGATCACTGATCACGCGCGCGAAATGCTCTACACCTTCTTCCAATTCAAGATAGAGCGGTCCATGCAGATGATCCCTCGGCAGCTGGGATTCCGACGCGGCTCCTTCGCGAAACGGTAAGAACAAATGCGGATGCTCGTCGGCGGCAAGCACGATCGCCACCGGCCGCTCGACGTGCGACAGCCCGGCATCCAGCACCGGCCAACTGGCGCCCGTGGCATAGACCACGTTGTCGTTCATCAACAGGATCAATGCATCGACACCGTGGTCGGCCATCACCGATCGAAGCCGCGCGCCGGTTTCGCGACGCATCCGCGACCAGTCGGGTGCCTCGGGGATGAGAAAGGATTGTGCAGCCGGAGGAGTCGTCATCTACACATCCTTGATGTTGCCCCCGCTCACCATGTCACGCTGCGCTCGGCGGGACAAGCCGACCACGTGCGGACTCAGCCGGTGCCGCCTTGGGCCGTGGCCAGCTCGCAGAGATGCTTCAGCGAATTCTCCAGATGTGTGGGATCGAACGGCGGGAATCCAATGTGCTCACGGAGATTCGGCGCAACCGCCGACCAGTCGTAGGTAAGGGTGACGTGAGCTTCAGACGATCCCACGCTACGTATGTCATAACGCCAAATCCAGCCGCCGAATGACAGGTTGCCGTCACCTGCCGCGTCTTGGCCGGGCTCCCAGGCAATGGCGTGTGGACGGTCGCAGACGAGCACCTTGTTGGCCATCTCGTAGTTCTTGTTGGGGTGGCCGTCGTGATACATCGCGACCCTGAAGATTTGGCCGGCGCCCGTCAAAGGCTCGCGGTCGACGGCTTCTCCTACCCAACCGGTCCCGTCGATGGCGGAGTGGGTCGTCGGGTCCGCCAGCACATCGAATACCGTCTCGGCCGGTGTGGGAATGGTGAGCGTGGTGATCATGGTGTCGTTTGTCATGCCAATACAGACTGCGGTAGGCCGGAAAAATCATCAAGCGGCTATCAGTTGTCTTTCGGCCCGCGAATCCGTGGCCGCGGCTTATCGTTTGCTGAACCGCGGCTGGCAGGAGGCCGATGTGGACGGGACGCCGTTCGGGCAGTACCGGCTGATCGAGTTGCTGGGCCGCGGGGCACCACCGGGACCGACCACACTCCACACGACCAAACCGTCGCGCCGCCCCAACCCGCACCCAGGGCCGGACCGGGCTCGCAACCGTCGATCGACGGTACCTAAGTGATGCACCCGCTGGGCGACCCCTGCGGCCTACATACAGTTGACCGCTCCGCGAACGTGACCCGTCAAGGCAACACACTGACCTGGACGGCTCGGCGCGTTGACTTCCAGACCGTCCTTGCCT
>NZ_JBAUZA010000142.1:0-14423 GCF_049585075.1 Mycobacterium sp. | reverse complement strand
GGCCACCGCTACCCGCGGAGGCGGCCGTGTCGACAGGACCGGGATCGTGAAGCGGGTCAGACAGGGCCTGGCCCTGCTCGCAATTGCGATCACGCTGACGTCATGCGCGAGCTGGCACGGCATCGCGAATGTGCCGATGCCCGGCGGCCCGGGCACCGGAGCCGGCTCCTACACCATCTACGTCCAGATGCCAGACACGTTGGCGCTCAACGACAACAGCCGGGTGCGGGTGGCCGATGTCTTCGTCGGCACGGTCCGCGCGGTCAGCCTGAAGAACTGGGTCCCTACGCTGACGCTGAGCCTGAACAAGAGCGTCAAGTTGCCCAAGAACGCCACCGCCAAGATCGGGCAGACAAGCCTGCTGGGTTCGCAGCATATCGAGCTGGCCGCGCCGCCCGACCCGTCGCCGGAGCAGCTGAAAAACGGCGACACGATCCCACTGAAGAACGCCTCGGGCTACCCCACGACCGAGCAGACGTTGGCCAGCCTCGCCCTGATCCTGCGCGGAGGCGGCATCCCGAATGTCGAAGTGCTGCAAAACGAGGTCTACAACATCGTCAACGGGCGTGCCGACCAGATCCGGGCTTTCCTCGGCAAGCTGGACACCTTCACCGCCCGGCTCGACGAGCAAGCCGATGACATCAACCGAGCTATCGATTCCACCAATGGTTTATTGGTGTACGCGGCTTCCCGAGCGGATGTTCTGGATCGGGTGTTCACCGAATTCAACCCGCTGATCAAGCATTTCGCTGACAAGCAGAACCTGTTCATCAACGCTGTCGACGCGACGGGACGGCTCGGCCAGGTCGCCAACAAATACCTGGCCCCCTCACGAAGCAACCTCCATCAAGACCTGCTGTCGCTGCAGTGCCCGTTGCGGGAACTCGGCCGTGCCTCACCGTATTTGATCCAGGCGCTCAAGCTGATCCTCGTTCAGCCGTTCGATATCGACGCGGTGCCGAAGTCGTTCCGGGGTGACTATTTCAACCTGTCGCTGACGGTTGACCTGACCATGAGCTCGGTCGACAACGCGGTGCTCACCGGGACCGGATTCTCCGGAGCGCTGCGCGCGCTCGAGCAGTCGTATGGCCGCGATCCCCAAACGATGATTCCGGACGTCCGGTACACACCAAACCCGAACGACGTTCCCGGCGGCCCGCTGGTCGAAAGGGCGGACCGGCAATGTTAACTCGCTTGGTGTGGCGCCAGCTGATCACGTTCGGCGCTATAACTCTAGTCACGGCAATTGCCTTGGGCTGGTATTACTTACGGGTTCCCACTGCGATGGGGATCGGGCAGTACACGCTGAAAGCGGACCTGCCGACCTCGGGCGGTTTGTACAGGACGGCCAACGTGACCTATCGCGGTCAGACCATCGGCAGGGTCACCGCCGTCGAGCCCACCGAGACCGGTGTGCAGGCGACCATGAGTATCGGGGATCGGTACAAGATCCCAATCGATGCGTCGGCGAATGTGCATTCGGTATCGGCTGTCGGCGAGCAGTATCTGGACTTGGTGTCGCAAGGCAACCCGGACAAATATTTCTCGCCGGGACAGACCATCACCAAGGCCAGCGTGCCCGCCGACATTGGGCCGGCGCTGGACGCCGCCAACCGCGGCCTGGCGGTGCTGCCCAAGGAGAAGATCAGCCAGTTGCTCGACGAGACGGCCCAAGCGGTCGGTGGGCTGGGCCCAGCGTTGCAGCGGCTGGTCGACGCGACTCAGGCGATCGCCGGTGACTTCAAGACCAACATCTCCGATGTCGATGACATTATTGAAAATTCAGCACCGATCCTGGACAGCCAGGTCGACTCGAGCGAAGCGATCAAACGCTGGTCGCACCACCTGAATACGCTTGCCGCGCAGTCTGCGCAAAACGATCAGCATGTGCAAAGCATCCTCAATCAAGGGGCACCGACCGCGGATCAGGTCAACTCGGTGTTCACCGGCATCCGCGAGTCGCTCCCGCGGACATTGGCGAATCTCGAGATCGTGCTCGAGATGCTCAAGCGCTACCACAAGGGCGTCGAGCAGATACTGGTGTTCCTGCCGCAAAACGTTGCGGCCGGACAGACGGAGACGGTGGTATTTCCGGGCTACGCATTGCTTGACACCGCGCTGACGATCAACCAGCCACCGCCGTGTATGACCGGCTTCTTGCCAGCACCGCAGTGGCGATCTCCGGCGGACACCAGCCTGGCGCCGCTGCCGTCCGGCTTGTATTGCAAGGTCCCGCAAGACAACCCGGCTAACGTCGTGCGCGGGGCCCGCAACATTCCGTGTGTCGATGTCCCCGGCAAACGGGCCGCGACGCCGCGGGAGTGCCGCGATCCCAAACCGTACGTTCCGTTGGGCACCAACCCGTGGTACGGCGACCCCAACCAGATCCGGAATTGCCCGGCACCGGGCGCGCGATGCGACCAGCCGGTCGATCCCGGCCACGTGATACCGGCGCCGTCGGTCAACACCGGCCTCAACCCAGCGCCCGCCGACAAGCTGCCGCCAGCCGGGCAGACGCCGCCGCCGAAGAGCGACCCGTTGCAGCGGCCGGGCTCGGGCACCGTGCAATGCAATGGGCAACAACCCAATCCCTGCGTCTACGTTCCCGGCGGGCCGCCCGCGGCCGTCTACAGCCCGCAGAGCGGTGAGCTCGAAGGGCCCGACGGTGTGAAGTACGCGGTCGACAATTCGAGCAAAACAGGAGACGACGGGTGGAAGGACATGCTGGCGCCGGCCGGCTGAGCTGCGCGACCTGCCGCACACTGCCGCTTCCGGCCGCGTAACCTCAGGGTCGAAGCCGTCAGTGAACCTTGGCAGCTTGTTGGGCCATCTGCTTGAGCATGCCGTCGTGGATGATGTCAAGCCGTGAGCGGGCTTCCGTGCACACCAACGGGTCGCGGATGACGGTGAGTTGGTTGTCCTGCTTGGATTCTCCGCCGGTGGACCAGTTCGTTGAGCCGGTGATGACGTCGACACCGTCGATCAGCACCATCTTCAAGTGCATGATCGCCGACTTCTCACTGTGCCCGATCGCGATGCTGTTGCCGATTTTGTGGTTGAGCCACGGGGCCAGGAGAGCGTGCTCAGCCTTTCCCGCGGCTTGAGTGGAGTCGAGACTCATTTGCACGTACATGTTTTCGTTGTTCAGCGCGGACTGCAGCACCGAGTTTAGTTCTGGGTCGTCGTAGCCGTACATCGCCACCACGATGCTCTTGTTGGCCGACGTCAACAGGGCCTTGAGCGCTTCGTGCACTTGGTCGACGGGGCTGTAGAACGTGCGCGTCGTGTCGGGGTAGCCCGGCGGAAACGGCGCGGCTTTGTACTGGTCCAGTTCGGTCAGCGAATCAAGTGCCATGGCAGGTGCTCCTTTACAACGCTGGATTAGTCCAGTTTGTCGGGTCAGCGCTGAGCTGTTGCTGCTCGGCGGTCAGGTTCGGCAGGTAGCCCGGATTGTCGCGGCGGCGCACCAGCACGCTCGGATGTACGAGCGCGTCGGCGCCCATCGGCCGCACCCGTCGCCCCACCAGGTACCACAACTTCCCGTTGTCATGGATCGGTGCACCGGCGAAGTCCTCAGTCACCGCGCACTGCTCACGATAGGCGTCCACGTCGATCGCCAGGTCGCCGATCACTCCGTCCGCGACCCACTTCAGCGCGATCGTGGCAAGCCGGTGATCGGGCATGAACGTGCCGCCCACATCGGCGTGCACCCCGGCGAACCACCGCTCCTCGAGCCCGACCGGGTGGCGTTCGACGAGATATTCGCGATAGGGGCGACGGCGTTCGTCGATCGAGACGGCGTGGCGGATGCGGGCCACGTTGGGCAGCGACCGCGTGTAGGGCCAGCGCAGCGTGCCGAACCGCAAGAAGCCGGCCGCCTTGACGGTGTCCCACAGCCCGAGATAGGTCACCGGTACCGCGTAGTGCCACACCTGATTCGGGCTGTTTTGCCGCACGGTGGAAAACAGCGGCTCGTTCTCGGTGCGCCAGCAGAACGCGCGGGCGAACTCCGCCCAGTGGTCGAACTCGTTCTGCGTGAAATCTCGGTTGATGGCGTATTTTTCGACGGCATACGGCAGCAGGTTCTCCGAGCCGGGCCGCATCAGTCCCGGCCGAAGTAGCATGCCCGCCAGTGCGCGCGCCGTGTAGGCGCCGCGGCTGAAACCGAAAATGTAGACCGCGTCGCCGGGGCGCCAATGCTGCATGAGATACCGGTATGCCTGTGCGACATTGTCTTTCAGTCCCACCCCGAACGCCTGCTCGATCAGCAGCGTCACGGTGCGATGGATCGCCGAGTGCGCCGACGCCGGCGCCAGCGTGCCCACACCGGGCTCGTAGTAGGTCAGCTGGCTGGCGGGATCGTTCTTCTCCAGCATCTCGAATAGCTTGGCGACGTTGGTGAGATTTCCCGCGCCGACTTGGTTGGCGGTGCCGTCAAAACACAGGACGATCCGCTTGCTCACGTGCGGGACTTTACGCGGCGGTACCGTTGCTGCATGACACTTCCGCCACCATCACCCACGTCGGTCGCCGTGGTCACCGGCGCATCGTCGGGCATCGGCGAACAGTTCGCCCGCCAACTCGTGGCCCGCGGCCACCGTGTCGTCGTCACCGCCCGCCGGGAGGATCGGCTGCAAGCGTTGTGCGCCGAGTTGGGCGGCGACGAGCACGCCGTCGCGGTGGGCACCGATCTCGCGGTGCCGGCCGACCGAGACCGGCTGGCGGCCCGCATCGACGAGCTGCGCGCCCACGTCGACATCCTGGTCAACAATGCGGGGCTGGGCATCTACACAGCCTTCGGCGCCGAGGGCCGGGAGAAGGAACTGCAGATGCTGCGCGTCGATGTGGAGGCGGTGGCCGACCTGATGCTGCGCTACATGCCGGGCATGGTCGAGCGCCGCCGCGGCGCGATCATCAACCTGTCGTCGGTGTCGGGTTTTCAGCCGGCGCCGTACAACGCCAACTACGCCGCAGCCAAGGCTTACGTGCTGTGGCTGTCAGAGGCGGTCAACGCTGAAGTCGCCGACAACGGTGTGACGGTCACCGCCGTCTGCCCCGGTCCGGTGCCGACGGAGTTTCAGGCCACCAACAACGCCGATTTCCTGGTCGGCCGACTGCCGGGATTCACCCACGTTTCTGCCGAGCGGGTGGTCGCCGACGCGCTCAAGGCCGCCGATCATGGTCGCGCATCGGTGGTTCCGGGCGGACCACAGGTGAAGTTAGCGCTGGGTTCGACCCGGTTCGTGCCCACTCCGCTGGTGATGCCGGCCCTCAAGCGAATGTTGAAGCGGTAGTTGCGGTCACACCAGCCACCTGCGCACCAGGAAGTCGGGGTGCACATGGTTTTGGAAACGAGCGCGCATGCGATATCACCCGGGCTCTGATATCACATACGTATTCAAATCGCAGAAGCAACTAGTCCTTCAGCCAGTGACTAAAGTGTCTGGTGAGATCCCTGAAGCGCGCCGCGCAGAACGCTAGAACGTGTTGACCAGCGTCCGTTGTTCGCTCATCTGGCGGGCCATTGTGTAGTGGTGGTAGTGCATCGCGCACTTGACCACGCAGATGAACAGCAAGCCTGGATCGGGCCGTCGGCGCAGCATGGTCGTCATCCGACGGCGATAGATCCGGCGCAGCTTCGGATCCGGAATATTTTTCATCAGCCGGAGGAATAGCCCGGTGGCCAGCACAGCATCGACCGACTGCGATTTCCATTTCTGCCACGGATGCTGGCGCCAGTAGGCATTGCGGGTCCGCGCCCAATCGAATTGCCTTGTGATGAACAGATTTTCGAGCCGCTCGAAGTAGAATTCGGGATCGTACAACTCGCGCATCAGGCCGATGTACCCGTCGCGCAGCTCGTCGCGCGTCATGCCGAGCGGAATGACATTAGTGCCGAACGGTTGTTCGTCGTCGAGATCGAGGCGGCCCTCATCCTTCAAGCGAGCGTGCAGCGGCGTCTTCGGGATCGCCGAGAGCATGCCCACCATGGCGTGCATGATGTCGGTCTGACGAAGGAACTCGTGCTGGGCCTTGAAGATCCGGGTGTCGTCGTGGTCGAAGCCGACGATCATGCCGCACCAGACTTCGATGCCGGAGTCCTGCACTTTGCGGACGCGGTCGACGATCGAGTCGGCCTTTTTGACGTTTTGATACTTCTTCGTCTCGCGCAGCGACTCTTCGTTCGGGCTCTCAATGCCGATGAATACGGTCACGATGTTGGCCGCGTCCATCAACTCGATCATCTCTTCGTCTTCGGCGAGGTTGAGCGACGCCTCGGTGAAGAAGGTGAACGGGTATCCCTCGGCGGTTTGCCACGCGGCAACGTCGCGCAGCAGCTCCTTGACCGCGGTCTTGTTGCCGATCAGGTTGTCGTCGACGATGAAGGCGATTCTCAGGTGTTGCTTGCGCATCGCTTCCAACTCGGCGATCACCTGCGCGCTCGTCTTCAGCCTCGGCCTACGACCGAAGGTGACGATGATGTCGCAAAACTCGCATTGGAACGGACAGCCGCGGCTGAATTGGACACTGCCGAACAAATAGTCCTTGGCCTTCAGCAAGTCGTAGCGCGGCACCGGCACCCGGGTCATGTCGGTCGCCTCGAGTTGTTCGTAGCGGCGCCCATGTCGGCCCACGGCCCATTCTTCGAGAAACTGCGGCCAGGTCGTTTCGGCTTCGCCGACGAAGATCACGTCGGTCAGCCCGTCGAAGTAATCCTCCTGCACGGTGACCCACGGACCGCCGACGACCGTGAAAACACCGCGGGCTTTGAGTTCGCGGAGGATCTCGCGCATCCGAGCGCGCTGAACCGTCATGCCGGTGAGCGCCACGATGTCGGCCCGCGCTAGACGGTCGTAGTCGATCGGTTCGACGTTCTCGTCGGCGATGGACACGGAATGGCCTGCGGGCGTCAACGCCGCGAGCAGCGGCAGGCAGGCGGTCGGTAGGTTGCACTTCTTTCCGAGCAGCGGAAGTGCGTGTTCGAGGCCCCAGTAGGACGCCTCGAATCGAGGATTGACAAAGACGATATCGGCCATAGTCGCCTGCTTACTTCTCAGCCAGCGCGCCATTGCTGGTGCGATGGCGTTTTCCGATCTTAATCAGCTATCGCGTGCTATTGGAAGGATGTCTGATATAGGACCGCGGCCGACTTATGCGCGGCGCTGCAGCAGGTAGTGGCGCGCCGGGTGCTGGGGATCGTTGGTCATCTCCGGTTCGTCTGCGGCCGAGACCAATTCCCATTGCGGTGTGAAACGCCGTTCGATCTCGGCGTGGTCGACGCCGCGCACCCCGGTCTGGCCGCCGGGCGTGAACGCGAAGATCAGCAGGTGCGTTTGCGGGGCGGCGATCGCGCGGAGTTCCGCGACGTAGCGGTCGCGGGCGTCGTCGCTCATGCCGTGCAGACAGCCGCTGTCCAGGATCAGCGTGCAGCCCTTATCGAGCCCCGCCGAGCTCAGCCGCGTCGCGTCGGCCCGCAGGAAGTCGACCCGGACGTGCTCGGCGGCGGCCTTGGCGCCAGCCTTCTCGAGCGCTTTCGCCGCGACGTCCACTCCGGTGACCTGCCATCCGTGGCGGGCTAGATAGATCGACGAATCGCCTGTGCCGCAACCGATATCGATCGCGATACCCGCGGGCAATGCGGCCGGGCCCTCGATCAGTTTCCGCAAGGTCGACGACAATGCGTGGCCGTCCCAGGGCGTGAAACCGATCCGATAAAACGCTCGATAAAGAAGTGCCGACACCATGGGCGTAAACGCTAGTTGCGCACGACTACTTATGCAAGAGTAGTTGCATGTCGTCGATCCGGATTTTCATCTTGGGGTCGCTGGAGCAGCGCGGACCCATGCATGGACATCAGCTGCGGCTACTCGCCGAACAGGAAAATGTCGCGATGTGGACCGATATCACCGTGGGCGGGTTGTACGGCGCGCTCAAGCGCCTGGCGACCGAAAGCCTCATCGAGCAGGTCCGTGTCGAACAGGCCGGCTCCTACCCGCCCCGCCAGATTTGGTCGATTACCGAGGCGGGCCGGGAAGCGTTGGGTGCTCTGCGGATGCGGGCGTTGAGCGCCATCGTGATCAAACCGGACCCGTTCGACCTGGCGATGACCCGATTGGACCCGGATCATCTGACGGATCTCCCCGCGACTGTCGCGGCCCGCGTCGCGGCACTGTCCGCGATGATCGCTGAATGGGAGGCCCGCGCAGCTGCCGCCGACCGCTATCTGACGGTTGCCGAAAAGCTGATGGTCAAGCATCGCCTTGACCGGCTGCGGGGGGAAATCACCTGGCACCAAGAACTCGAGCACCGGTTGCCCGAAATCATTGCCGACGAACAAGCCAGGAAGGGGCAGTGATTCGCGCCCCCTACACGTTCGTGTCCTTCTCGGCGGGTGGTTTACTGCGACCATGCGCAGAGAACCAAAACTGGCCCACCGCTTCTTTGATCGGTTCGAGCCGGTGCATCAGGTGACCTACTTCGCGCCGGAGGCGCGGGCGGCGCTCGACGGGCTGGGGTATCGCGGGTTTTGGATGGGCTACTTCGCCGGCCGCTCGGCGCCGCTGGGCACGGTGCCGCCCGAAATGGTGACCGCGACGTTCTACAACTTCGCCCCAGAGCGGGTCGCCAAGGCGCTGCCGGCGGCGTGGGAGATCGCCGGACCAGACGCGGCGTTGCGCGCCCGGCAGGAATCTGCGGTTGCCGCGCTGCGCCGCTACGGCATAACGGCGGATGAAAACGTCGCTGTCGCAGCTGAATTGGCCGGGAAGACGGCGCGTCAGGCGCCGCTCGACGGGCGGCCGCTGTTCGCCGCAAACCGCGCGCTGCCGTGGCCAGACGACCCGCTGGACGCGTTGTGGCATGCCACGACACTGTTGCGCGAGCAGCGCGGCGACACGCACATCGCGGTACTGGCAGCGGCCGGGGTCTCCGGTCGGGAATGCAACGTGCTGCAGGTCGCTTCGGGCGCGATTGCGCGCGATTACATGACCCGTGCCCGCGACTACGACAACGCATCGTGGCGTCGCCACGAGGAACAGCTGGCCGAGCGGGGACTGCTCAACGACGACGGGTCGATCACCGCCGCCGGTCGGGAACTGAAGGACCACATCGAATCGACCACCGACGCGCTTTCGCTTTCGGTACTCGACGCGCTCACTGACGACGAGGTGGAAGCACTGTTCCAAGCGCTCACACCGATCACCCGCACTGTTATCGCCGCCGGCGATCTCCCCGCGACAACCCCGATGAACCTGCGCCGCAACGAATTAGAAGACAGTAGCGCGCATCTGGCTTAGCTCTGCGACGTGGTTCGGGGGCGGCCTCTCTTTGGCGGGGGCGCAACATGTTTGGGCATCCGACCGGCGTCATCGAGTGCTCGGCGCAGGATCATTTCGATCTGGCCGTTGAGGCTGCGGAACTCGTCGTTGGCCCAGCGGGTGAGCGCGTCGTGCACGGCAGGGTCGATCCGGAGCAGGACCTGTCGGCGATCGCTCACGTGTAGAGCGTGCCGGTGTTGACCACGGGCGAGGGCGGTTGGTCCGCGCAGAGCACAACCATGAGGTTGCTGACCATGCTGGCGGTGCGCTCCTCGTCGAGGTCCACGACGCCGCTGTCAGTGAGCTGCTCCAGCGCCAGCTTCACCATGCCGACGGCGCCCTCCACGATGCGGGTGCGGGCGGCGATGACGGCGCCGGCCTGCTGGCGGCGCAGCATCGCCTGGGCGATTTCTTGGGCGTAGGCCAAATGCGAGATGCGGACCTCGACGATTTCTACGCCGGCGATTTGGACCCGTTGGGCCAGTTCGCGGGCGAGGTCGGCGACCACTTGATCGGTGGAGCCGCGCAGCGAAGTGCCGGCACCGGTGGGGTCGTCGTAGGGCTGGCTGGTGGCGACGTGGCGCAGCGCCGACTCGGCCTGCATGGACACGAAGTCTTGGTAGCTATCCACCGCGTAGGTCGCCTTGGCGGTGTCGGCCACTTGCCAGACCACGATCGCAGCGATCTCTACCGGGCTACCGTCGGCGTCGTTGACCTTCAGGTGTGCGGTCTCAAAGTTACGCACCCGCAGGCTGACCCCTCGGCGCACGGTCAACGGCGTCACCCACCAAAACCCCGGCCGGCTCACGGTGCCGATGTAGCGCCCGAAGAACTGGATCACCGAGCTCTGCCCGGGCGGAACGATCACCAGCGAGGTGGCGACCAAGACCAGGATCAGGATCGGCAGCCACAGCAGGTCGCGTTTGTTGTTGGCCGCCAGGATAATTCCGGCGATGCTCGCGGCGACGACGAGCACACCGAGCCAGCCGGTGACGGCGCCGGCCGGACGCTGATGGATCTCGACCTGGGCTCCCTGATGTCCGACGACCTGAGCGTTGTTGGTTGATTCAGTGCTGTCCACTGGTACCGCCCTTCTCAAATGTGATATAAAATGATATCACTTTTTCTGGTGACGGAGCGCACGGAAGGAGCAGTCGATGACGCAACCTGAAAACTATCCGGTTCGGGTCCGAGGTGACCTCGATCCCGCGTTGTCACGCTGGCAGTGGCTCGTCAAATGGCTTCTGGCCATTCCGCATTACATCGTGCTGTTGTTTTTGACCATCGTCGTCGTGGTGGTGTGGGTGATCGCGTTGTTCGCGATTCTGTTCACCGGCAAGTACCCGCGCGCCCTGTTCGACTTCAGCGTCGGTGTCATGCGATGGCGCTGGCGGGTCGCCTTTTACGCGCTCACCGCACTCGGTACAGACAAGTACCCGCCGTTCAGCCTGCAGTCGAAGGCTGAGTATCCGGCCGACCTGGAGGTCGACTATCCCGAGCATCTGAGCCGGGGCTTGGTGCTGATCAAGTGGTGGCTACTAGCCATTCCGCACTACCTGATACTGCTCGCCGTCTTCGCCGGCGGTTGGCGCGCTTTCGTGATGAACCAGAACGAGGCTGTCGCCGCCTACTTCTTGCCGCCGCTGATAGCGATCCTGGTGGTGATCGCCATGGTGGGCTTGCTGTTTACCGGGCGCTACCCGAAGGGGTTGTACGACTTCGTGATTGGGATCAACCGGTGGGGAATCCGGGTGCGCGCCTACAGCACCCTACTGCGCGACGAGTACCCACCGTTCCGTCTCGACCAGGGGTCGCCTGAATGATGTCTCGCGTCACCTTCACTCGCGTTGCTCCCGTCCTGCCGGTCCTCAACCTTGATGCCGCCCTCGACCGGTACCGGCGCCTCGGATTCGACGTCCATGAATACGAGGGTCCAGAGCGCTACGGGTACGCCGATCGCGGTTCGGTCTCGCTGCATCTGACCGAGTGGTCGGAACACGATCCCTTACGAACCGCGTCGACTGTTTACTTCTATGTCAGCGATGCTGATGCCTTACACGCCGAGTGGAAAGCACTTGACCTCGAAGGCCGGTTCATCCCGCCGTTCGATACCCCGTACAACTTGCGCGAGTTCGTCTACGTCGACCCAGACGGCACCCAACATCGCGTCGGGTCGCCGTTGGATTAGTCGCTACGCAACCGAGCGCCCGAAGTAGGCCATCAGCCGGGCGGTCGGCGTCGCGCCCTCGGGCACGGGTTGAGCCGGCCCGAACGCGCCGGGCCGGCGCAGCGTCTCTTCCGGCACCGACTCCGCCACCTTTTCGCAGAACGCGAGCAGGGCCGCGGGCAGCTCGACCGGGCGGTCCTGGGATCGATACAGGTCCCAGGTGTGGATCGACAAGCCGACGATGGGAGTCGTCAGCGCCTCGCGCAGTGCATCGAGGTCCGCGGTGGCCAGAGCATCGCGCAATCGGCTGGCCAGCTCGCGAAGCTGTGCGGCGGGGTCGTCGCTTCTCCAGTCATCCGGATCAGCGGGCCCCTGCGCAGGCTGCCCACCCTCGACGAGCGTCGCGATCTTGGCTGCAGTCCCAGTGCTATGAGCCACCAGCTCGGCGATACTCCAGCCTTCAAGATTCGACGGCAGATCCCAACTCTGCGAGGGGATTTGCTCGACCGCCTCGATGAAGAAGTCGACCACTTCGGTGGCCCGTGCACCGATGCCCGGTTTGTTCATCGCATCTTGACTTGCTGCTGGCTCATTGCTCAACGCTAGGCCCCCTCGAGCAGCGGGACCAGGTCGTCCCAGACGCTGCTGTTGACGAAAAGTCCATGGATCAGCACCACGCAAGGACCGCTGCCGTGGTCTCGATAATGCAAAATGCCTTGGGAGAGCTCGATTTCCGCCATGTCAGCCCGGTGGCTCCATTCGAGACTCATTCATTTTGGACAAGAAGCTCACAACCGAGCGCAGTTCACGTTCCGACGTCTCGTCCAGCAGAGCCGCCATGCGCTGGTTGATCTCCCCGTAAAAGGCCTGCATCTTCTTGACTTTCGTGGGATTCAAATGCACCAGAACACTGCGGCGGTCGCGGGGGTTCGGCTGCCGCTTCAGATAGCCACCTTTCTCCAGCCGGTCGAGCATCACCGTGACGCCGCCCGTCGTCAACCCGGTGAAGCGGGCCAGCTCGCCTGGCGTGGCCGGCCCCATGAGCTCAAGTACGTTGATGCACTGCATATCGGTGAGGCGCAAGCCCACTCGGTCGGCAATCTGTTGGTTGTACAGAATGCTCCCCGCGATGAACTGCCTCAGGCAGCCGATCACCGTCTCGTGCAACCGAGCGCGGTCTGACCTTGACACTGGCTTCTATCCGCCTATTCTCTAATTAGCTTACTGAATAAGATACTCACTCACTAAGGAAAAGGAACTCCCAGCATGACGGCTGCAACGATCAAAGGGTACCGGGGACTTGGAATGGAAGGCGCCATCGCGCGCTGGTATGACAAGAGCACGCGTAAGGACATGGAGCGCTTCCGAGCGCTGGCTGCGCGCCTACGCACGGTGTTGCCGCAGGGCGGAGACATGCTGGAAGTGGCGCCGGGGCCGGGCTTCGTCGCAATTGAAATGGCTAGGGGCGGGGCGTATCGCGTGACGGGGCTCGACGTCAGCCACACGATGGTCGAGCTGGCCCGGCGGAATGCCACCGAGGCGGGCGTCAAGGTCGACTTCCACCAAGGCAATGTATCGGCGATGCCGTTCCCAGATAGCAGCTTCGACCTGCTGGCGTGCAGTGCCGCGTTCAAGAATTTCTCCGAACCGCACAAGGCGCTCGTGGAGATGCACCGCGTACTGCGCCCCGGCGGCACGGCAGTGGTCCTGGATTTGCGCAAGGACGTGCCGATGTCCGAGATCAGGCGATACTTCGGCGCGATCGCGCTGGGCACGGTCGAGCGCTGGATGACCATCGCCACATTTCGGTTCATGCTGCTGAAGCGCGCCTACACGCCAGCCCAACTGGAGACGCTAGTGGCAGGTATTCCATTCCGGAGCAAGGAAATTCGGCTCGTCGACATCGGCGTCGAACTCTGGCTCCAGAAGTAGGCAGTTTAGCCGTTAAGCGACGCGGGTAGTACCTCGGGTTGAGATGACGAAAGAACCGCAGAGCATTGGCCGCCGACCCTCCACGGCCGACGTGTCACGCCTGCCGTTCACCGCCGGGGTTGTGCTGGCCATCAGCGGCTTGAACACGTTGTTGCAAGGTTTGTACACCATCAGCTCTTGGCAGGGCTGGCTCTTTATCGTCACCGGTCTCGTTGTCGCGGGCACTGCCGCGATGCTGATTTTCGACATACCGGGGGCGGCGATCATTGCCCTGATAGCGGCGTCGGCGTCGTTGATCATCTCGGCGGTCTGGGTGCCGACCTACCCGTGGTTCAATCTCGCGGCCATCGCACTTGACCTTGTGGCGATTTATGCCCTTGTCAGGTGGACACTGCGTCGACGGGCCGGAAGAGATCCGCTCGGCACATAATTCCTCCAGACTGGGGTCATGGCAGATCTTGGCGAGGGCCGCGTTGCGGTATACCTCGACTTCGACAACATCGTGATCTCTCGCTACGACCAGGTGAACGGTCGCGGTTCGTTCCAGAAGGACAAGGCCAAGGGCCTGGACAAGCACCCGGACCGGTTGGGCCGGGCGACCGTCGACGTCGGCGCCATCATCGACTTCGCCTCGTCGTTCGGCACCTTGGTGCTCACCCGCGCCTACGCGGACTGGTCGGCCGAGGTCAACACGGGCTATCGCCAACAGCTGGTGGGCAGGGCGGTCGATTTGGTGCAGCTGTTCCCGGCGGCGGCCTATGGCAAGAACGGCGCCGATATCCGGCTGGCCGTCGACACGGTCGAGGACATGTTCCGGCTGCCCGACCTGACCCATGTCGTGATCGCGGCCGGCGACTCCGACTACATCCCGCTGGCACAGCGGTGTAAGCGGCTCGGCCGCTACGTAGTGGGCGTCGGGGTGGCCGGCTCGTCGAGCCGGGCGCTGGCCGCGGCGTGCGACGACTTCGTCGTCTACGACGCGCTACCCGGAGTTCCGGTGCCCGAAC
>NZ_JBAUZA010000141.1:0-9264 GCF_049585075.1 Mycobacterium sp. | reverse complement strand
GCTGACCGACGTGCTTCGCGCGGCACGGCGTTGACGGTACTGCTTGTCACCGGCACGGGGACCGGGGTCGGCAAGACCGTCGCGACCGCCGCCCTGACGTCGGCCGCGCGGCAGGCCGGCGTCGACGTCGCGGTGTGCAAACCGGTGCAGACCGGCACCGACGCCGGTGACGACGACCTCGCCGAGGTGACCCGGTTATCGGGGCTGACCAAGGTGGTCGGGCTGGCACGTTACCCGCAGCCGCTGGCGCCGTTGGCCGCCGCCGAGCAGGCCGGGACGTCATTGCCCACCCGCAAAAACGTGCTGAAGCTCATCCGAACACTCGACCGCCCGGGACAGTTGACGCTGGTCGAGGGCGCCGGGGGCCTACTGGTCGAACTCGCCGACGCGAGCGTGACGCTTCGCGACCTTGCGGCCGACTTGAGCGCCGCGGTGCTGGTGGTGGCCACCGCCGAGCTCGGCACCCTCAACCACACCGCGCTTACAGTGGAATCACTTGCAGCACAAGGAATTTCATGCGCTGGGCTGGTGATCGGTACCTGGCCGCTCCGGCCGGGCGTGGTGGAGACGTCCAACCGGTCTGCGCTGGCGCGCTTGGCGCCGCTCCGCGCTGCGTTGCCCGCCGGTGCAGCATCGATGGACGTTGGCGAGTTCGCCGCGATGAGCGCGCACGCGTTCGACCGGGAATGGGTAACCGCGCTGGTCGGCTGATGGTTCATTCGATCGAGTTGGTCTTCGACCGCGACACCGAGGCGGCGATCCGTCGCATCTGGGCGGATCTGGCCGCGGCGGGCATACCCAGCCAGGCGCCGGCCAGTCGTCCGCACGTGACGCTGGCGGTGGCCGAGCGGATCGCGCCGGACGTCGACACGCTGCTGCTGTCGGTGGCGCAACGACTTCCGCTGAGGTGTGCCGTCGGGGCGTCGCTGCTGTTCGGCAGATCCAACGCCGTGCTGGCTCGGCTTATCGTGCCGAACGCCGAGCTACTCGCATTGCACGCTGAGGTGCACCGCATCTGCGGGCCGCATCTGACGCCCGGCCCGATGCCGAATTGCCTGCCCGATCAGTGGACGGCGCACGTCACGCTGGCCCGCCGAGTTGCGGGAGGCCAGCTCGGGCGGGCCTTGCGTATCGCGGGTCGACCCTCAGAGATTGGGGGCAGCTTCGCAGCTTTGCGCCGTTGGGACGGCAGCAAACGCGTCGAGCACCTGATCGGCTGACCGCTACTGGAACAGGTCCACCAAGTTTACGAGGGTTCCTGCGGTCGCTTCGGCGATGGGTACCGCGGTGCCGAGCAACAGAATGAACGGAAGCATGACCACGTCAGCGGCGATTGGGTCACCGATCGCGTTGATCAGGTTGCCGGCGTCCATCTGGTCGACGAACATGCTCGCGTCGTATGCGGGCAGGCTGGTGAGGAGCGCATTGACGGTGTCTGCAATCGGCACCAGGGCCGCGTAGTCGGCTGCGAGGGTGCCGGTCAGATCGTTGACAATGTCGGTCGGCGACGACAGCAATGTCGCGTCCGAAATCGGGAAGTTGGCCGCCCCGCCGAGCGCCTCTTTCAAAATTTCGAAAAGCTGCATCGGCGACGGGTGCAGGGTGTCGGTCAAGCCGGTGTTGAAGGCGCCCGTCAACAGCGTCAAGAGCGACGGGTTATCTTCCAGCGGCGTTATTTGGTAGTTGGCGGGGTTTTCCAGATCCTGGACGGCTGTGCTGATTCCTTGCTGTAGGCCGTTGCTCAATGCGGTGGAGACAGCGGCCCCGTCGAGGTTCGTCGGGAAAAGCCCCAACGTTGTCGGGATATCGGCATATCCCTGGTCCCAGCCGTCGGTGATGCTCCCGTAGCCCAGGTTGACGAGGATGCGCGCGTCGGGTTCTAGCAGATCGTAAAGCGGCTGTCCGATTACTGGCAGCAGCCGCAGCGGGTCCAACAGTGGCAGGCTGTCGTCCGGGATTATGTAGTAGTTGGTCAAGGTGTCTGCTGCCGATGTCGGCAACTGGATGGCCGAAGCGATCTGTTCGGGTGTGTCCCCCAGATAGGCGCCGTGGTCGTAGGGGATGCCCAGCAGAGCGTTGAGGTCTGAGATGAGGTTGAGCGGGTATCTCGGGAAGTCGCTGAAGCCGTCGTATTCCTGCGTATAAATGTCGGTCGGGTAGAGGTCGGCGGGCGTCGCGCCGGTCAACGTGAAGCCAAGGCTGGGAAAGCTCGGGTCTGAGCCGACAGGTAAGTCGAAGCGCTCCAGTACTCCGCCGTCGGGGTTGCTTTCATCGCCGATCAACACGAAGTGCACGTCATCACTGGGCACACCCTGGTTCGCCAGTTCGGTCATTGTTGTCGAGGCGATTACGGAGCTCTGCGAGAGGCCGAACACGACCACTGGGTTGGCGGCGTCCACATGTCCGGTAGCGATCTGGTGCAAGATCGCAGCGTCCAGAATCTCTTGCCCCTGCGCCGCTGAGGTGTCGAACGGCAGGCTGTGCACCCCAGTGACCGGATAAAGCCCTTCGGGAGTGTCCAGCGCTTGCGGAGTGCCGGTGAATCCGCGCGGCTCTAGGTATAGCCGGTCGACGGCCTCCACGTAGCTTGGCGGCGGTATCGGAAGGCCGCTACCGCCCATGACGAACGCGGTGCCACCCCCGAGCGCCGAATCCGCTGTGTCGCCGCTGGTCAACACGACATCGCGGGCTTGGCTGGCAGGGCTGGGTGCAGTGACCGGTATCAAGCTGGCACCCGTGATGGCCACACCGGTGGCGAGGGAGACGCGAAGCATCGAACGGCCCTGCATAAAGACTCCTCAGCTAAGAGGCGGCTGACCGAGTCTAGGCGCTGAAGAGCAAATACAAACCGGTAAACGTGTAACCGACCATGACCAACATCATGGTGAGCTGGCCGGTGAGTTGATGGCCAGCGGGCAGCAGCCGCAGCGCTTTGTCGTGGGCTGCAATCACCGCGACGATATGGCCGGTCACCACGCATGACACCTTGATCACGGCCAGCACCGTGGGGTGCAGTGACAGCACATAGGCAACGTGTAGGTGCGCCAGCCCGAAAAGGTTCCATCCTCGACCGAGCGGATCGGCGAGGGCGAACACCGCTTGTTGACCGCGCTCCACAAGATAGGACAGGTAGTGGGCGAAGATGTAGCCCACCACAATGGAGATCAGCGAGTGTGCCATCTGTCCCGGTAATCCGCGCCGCTGCTCGCGGTCGATGCCTCCGCTCGCGCGGGCGGCAAGCGAAAACGTCGTCGCCACAACGGCAATGAAGAACAGCAACCCGATGGTGCGCAGCATCGATGACGACACCGTCACCGGCACAACGTGAATGGCTTTCGCCAACGGGTCGGCGAAGTTGCGCCAAGTTACCGACGAGGAGAAGCTGTCGAAGGCTGTCGAGCCGAGCAGCACCGCCAAAATCGCGACTACGCCCGGCCGGATCGGCAACGACGGCAGATGATCGAACGGGTTGCCGATCGCAATTCTTCCGGTCTCGGGGTTACGCCGAAACGGTGAAAGCCGTGAAACCGCCATGCTATACACCCCGAACGGGTCAACGCGCGCGAACCAACGTTGCCCGCACAGCCAAGCACCCACCAGCAGCACCGCGGCATAGATCAGCAACCACGATTTGACCCACGGCAGCGCCGCCGGGTTCGGGCTGGCCAATTCCATCCACACAAAGGCGAACAGGCCCACTGCGGCCGGGCGATACCCCCAGCCTTCCGGGTAGGACCGCCGGGGCTCGCCAAGGCGTTGTGGCGTGATGCGCTGCAGCAGCAGATAAACGGTGCGCACCGGTGAAATCACTCGCCACACCGGTCCGAAAAGCAATGAAGCAGCGACCAATCCCACCCACAGCAGCACATAGAACACACTGAGAAGGGCATTCGCCTGCGTCTGCGGTCCCCACAACCCGGCTAATAACACCCAGACGGTGAACAACAACGCGGCGGCGGCCACGATCCCGCGGGCGACTCGCGAATCCACCAGTGCCGTAACTGCTTCCGGCAACGGGCGGCCCGGTTTGAGTGGATCAAACCGCGGCCGTCGCCACGCGAACGCGACCAAGGCAAAGGTGAACGTCAACGCCCACGCGGCTCCAATCACCGAATAGGCATAGGGGACCGGAAGATCGCTCGACCCGCCTAGACCGTGTGCGAGGACCGCCGCATCGGTCACGAGCGCCGCTCCTCCTCATCGCTCCACTCTGCATCGTCGGCGGCGCGGGTCACGGACGCACTTGGATCGTGGCGATCGTGCGGTCCAGGTGATGAAGCTCGACGTCGACGTTGCCCGGCACGTCGACGGTGAACTGAAACGTCTGGTTGGCCGCCACGGCGACCGGGAACTTGTGATCGGGCACCGAATGCACGTGCAGCTCGTCGACGGCGTCACTGGTGACGTGCAACGTAATTGGTTGGGAAACTCTGGCTTGCAGCGTGGCATTGCTCGGCGTGACCTGTCCCTTGGCGATGGTGACGTTGACGACGAGACCCGCACCCGAGGGTTGGCTGGATTTCGGTGCACCGCCGCAAGATACAAGCCCCAACGTCAGCACCATCGCCGCCGCGATGGCGAGTAGACCTCTAGGGATCACGGTCACGCCGCCTGCGGGTGTGACCGTTGCTCCTCGACGGGCTGCTTGGGCGCGGTCTCAGTGGCGTTGATCCGGCCGGCGCCCCAGGTTAGCGCGGTGATCACCATCAACGTGAAGCACAGCACCACGATGCCGCCGGCGGTGAACAACCACGCCGGGACGCTTGGATCGCGTTCGCGCTGCAGAATCGAAACCTCGAGCACGAACGGACGCGTGCTGACCGCCTTCGCCGGAATCTCCGGCACCGGAATTGCTGCGTCAGCCGGTGCCCAAATCGGTACCGCGGTCATCATCCTGCCGTCGTGGACGCGCAGCAACGTTTTCCATTCACCCCACACCGGAATCGGCTGGGTGGACACATAGTGTCCGGCGCCGACCTTCTTGAGATGGTCGATCGCCAGGCCGCGATCGTTCCACATCCGACCCTGCCAGGACAGGATCGTCAGCCAGTCCGGGTGATCGCCCACCAGGGTGGGCGGGCTGATCCGCACGTCGGCCGACACCATGCGTTGCCCCGGTTGGCTCGGCAGGTCGGTCAAGGTGATCGTCGCCGTATCCTCCTTCGGCACGTGGATGTGCAGGCCGTTGGCCACCGTGCCGCCGATCACCAGGACTGTCAGCGCCACAGCGGTGATGCCGAACGTCTTGCTCGGCAACTTCTGGCCGGTTAGCACCATGCCGAACAGCGCCGCGCACACTCCGGCCAGAATCGCGACCGGCACCGCGGTCGGCAGTGCTTCACGCCAGAGCGGCAGCGGCCATGGGTAGTGATAGACCGCGCCGATCCACAGCGACTCCAGCCACAGTCCAACAGTGCCGACGCCAAGACCCGCGACGGCGCCGAACAAAAGTGGACGGCGGAACAGCGGCGTGAGCGCTATCAACTCGACCACCACAGCGGGGCCCAGATACAACGGGAACCAGTTGATCGGGGCGCCCAGAATCGGGCCGACCAGCAACGCCACACCACCGCGCAGCGCAATCGCGAACAGCGCCGCGATGATCGCCGCGCCTTTGCCCATGGTGATGCGCGCGACGACCGTTCCGATGGCTGCGGCCGCGGCTATGAGCATCGGCTGGAACACCAGCCGGAATTGCGGTACTCCGAAGTCGAATTCGATCTGGTAGACCGACATCCCGATGAACAGCCCGCCGAGCGACAGGTAGCGCATCGCTTTGACGAACCACTTCTCCGGGCCGGCATCCGGCACCGCCCGCCTGCTTTCGTACTCCAGCATGAGAGTCGCGAAAAGGGAGAAGTTAGCGCCGCCGATCATCATCAAATGGGTGGGTCCCCACAGCGTGACGTCTTGGCCGAAAATCCGATGCCAGATGTCGTCGAGCGGGAATCCGGTCATCGCGTACAGTCCGCAGCCGGCCATCAGCACACCACCAACCGGCGCATACCAGTTGCTGGTGATTCGAACTGCGGCCGGACCGGGTTTCTCGAACGGCAGAACGATCGAAAGCATCCCTGCCAGGAAGATGCCGAACAGTCCGATGATGATGAAGTAGTGCGCTGGGTTGGCTAACGGCCCGGGGTCGCGGCCGTTGCCGATGTGCCAGCTGACATCCCAGATGAAGCCGAACAGGGCACAGATGATCGACGTGGTGAACACACCGACCGGCAAGGCCACCCACGCTGGGCGGTTGAATTTCTCGCCCATCTTCTCGGCGACGGTGGTCAACCAGGAGATCCGGTGGGTGCGGTGCGCCCAGCCGACGTACAGCATCACCACCCCGATGATCATCGCTGCGATCGAGAGACCGATTACCTGGCTCAGCCCGGCGCCGCGCGCCGGCGGCGCTTCCGCTACAGCTGTCAGTATCACGGCTGCCACCTCTCGTATTCGACCTCAGGCCAATAAAGAACACTTGTTCACTGAACGCCAACTTACTGGCTTCTGGTGCCGAATATGCCCCGATTGGCAGCGGTTCAATCCTGGTTGTCGTCAGCCGAAGTGCGGTCGGACGAATCATGGCCTCGCCGGTCCCTGATGGCGACGTACAGAACGACGCCGACAACGACGACGGCCGGCAAAAACGCCGGTCCTGCCAGCATGATCCAGTGGTGTGCGAGGTACTCGACGTGCGGCGGATCAATCACTTGCGATCACTCCTGAGGTTCCCGATCTGGGTACCCGCGTCGGCCGCTGCAACCACATCACGTTTGTGCAGGTGCACACCGCTAGCCTAGCCTGGGCACCGTTCACTGAGGCCGCGACGAGATCGGGTCGCTTTTCGGTCCGCGTGCTCCGACCCGACACGACCGTGGTCCCAACAAATAAGGAGTAGCTGGTGACTCAGGCGGCGACTCGGCCAACCCCCGGCACCGACAGCACCGACATCCTCACCGTGGCCCGCGAACAGGTGCTCGAGCGTGGTGAGGGACTAAGCCAGGAGCAGGTACTTCGGGTACTTCAGCTGCCCGACGATCGCCTCGAGGAATTATTGGCCTTGGCGCACGAGGTGCGGATGGCCTGGTGTGGGCCCGAGGTCGAGGTCGAGGGCATCATCAGCTTGAAAACCGGTGGCTGCCCGGAGGATTGTCATTTTTGCTCCCAGTCTGGGCTCTTCTCCTCGCCGGTGCGCAGCGCCTGGCTCGACGTTCCCAGCCTGGTGGAGGCGGCCAAGCAGACAGCGAAGACAGGTGCCACCGAGTTCTGCATCGTGGCCGCGGTGCGCGGGCCCGACGACCGGCTACTGGCTCAAGTAGCGGCCGGTATCGAGGCGATCCGCGATGCGGTCGACATTCAGATCGCCTGTTCGCTGGGCATGCTGACCGCCGAGCAAGTTGACCGGCTGTCGGCGATGGGCGTGCACCGCTACAACCACAACCTGGAAACCGCCCGCTCCTTCTTTCCCAACGTCGTGACCACCCACACCTGGGAAGAGCGCTGGCAGACGCTGTCCATGGTGCGTGAGGCCGGCATGGAGGTGTGCTGTGGCGGCATCCTCGGTATGGGTGAGACGGTCGAGCAACGCGCGGAATTCGCCGCGAACCTGGCCGAGCTCGACCCCGATGAGGTGCCGCTGAACTTCCTGAACCCGCGTCCCGGCACGCCGTTCGGTGATCTTGAGGTGCTGCCGGCCAGCGAAGCGCTCAAGTCGGTGGCCGCCTTCCGTCTGGCACTGCCGCGCACCATGCTGCGCTTCGCCGGTGGCCGCGAAATCACGCTCGGCGACCTGGGCGCCAAGAAAGGCATTCTTGGTGGCATCAACGCCGTGATCGTCGGCAACTACCTGACCACGCTGGGTCGCCCGGCAGAGGCCGACCTGGAGCTGCTCGACGACCTGCAGATGCCGATCAAGGCGCTCAACGCGAGCCTGTAGAACGTAATTGATGGTCCGCGACGATCTGCCGGCGCCGGTCGGCGCCGGCATCTACAACGTCTATACAGGCGATCCGGCCGGCAGCATGGTCCCGACCGCCGCCCAGCTCGGCCTGGAGCCACCCCGGTTCTGTGCCGAGTGCGGCCGCCGGATGGTGGTACAGGTCCGGCCCGACGGCTGGTGGGCCAAGTGCTCGCGGCACGGCCTGGTGGACTCGACCGACCTGGACGCACGTCGATGACCGCGCCGGTCGGCCTGCATCTGCCGGCGCCGCCACGGACTTCGCGGCGGCGGGCAGTTTTCGTCATCGCGGCGGGGCTGTTGATCGCTGGCGTGCTCGTCGGTGGCCTGTGGGCATGGATAGCCCCGCCGATTCACGGGGTGGTGGCGCTGACCCATGACGGCGACCGGTTGCACGACTATCTCGGCGACGAGCCCGAGAAATTTTTCGTCGCCGCGTTCCTGATGCTCGGGCTGTTGAACGTCGTCGCCGCCGTGGCCGCTGTGCTGGCATGGCAGTGGCGGGCACATCGAGGGCCGGCGATGGTGACCGGGTTGTGCGCCGGCATGGTTATCGCCGCCGCGGCCGCCGTCGGCGTCGGCGCTTTGCTGGTGCATCTGCGTTATGGCGCAGTGGATTTCGCCGCAGTCCCGGTGAGCCATGACCACCCGGTGTACTACTTCACCGAGGCGCCGCCGGTGTTCTTCGGACGCAGTCCGTTGCAGATCGCCTGCACCCTGCTACTGCCCGCGAGTGCCGCCGCGCTGGTGTATGCGGTACCGGCCGCGGCAACCGCACGCGATGATCTCGGCGGCTACCCTTCCGTCGACCCAGCGAATCCGCTAACGGCGGAGGTGTCGACTTCTACGCCGTCATAGCGGGCGGCGCGGCACCCGCTTTCCCCTGATCACCTTGCCGGCGATGACCGCCAGTCGAGCCATCCCGACGTAGGTGGCCGGGTTGAACATCGTCGGCCACTTCGTCCGGACCAGATGATCGCTCAACGGCCTGCGGGCGAACCGGTCCTGCAGCCAGCGCAGCGTCATCGGCGCCGAGAGCGGATGCAGCAGCAGGTGCTCGTTGAACGCATCCCGGTGGTAGGTGACGTCGGCGCCACCTGCCGAGTAGGCATCAGCCAGCCGGTCGATGTCGTCGACATCGATGAGGTAGTCGTGCACGGCCTGGACGATCAGCACCGGCGGTGTGGGCACCTTGGCGCCCAGTCGGATGCTGTCGAAGACGTGCTGGACCTCCGGCATCGTGAGGACTTCTTCCAGCGGCCGGTCCAGATAGACACCGACGTCCTTTTTCGCCATCCGCAGCACGGCCC
>NZ_JBAUZA010000140.1:0-8901 GCF_049585075.1 Mycobacterium sp. | reverse complement strand
GCCAGCGGTTGTGGGCCTGCACGCCGGCCCAGCGCTTTTCGAACTCTTCGCGGGTCCGGGGAAGACTGATGGTGATGTTGGGTGTGGTCGGGAAGAACGGCGGAACGGTGTTGGGCAGAAGCACCTCTGCCGCCACTCCGTCGGCGTCCATGTCGGCGATCCGGAGCTCGTGATCCCAGTTGCGTTGAGCGGTCGCGGTGATCAGATCATCGAACGGGCTCACGTAAGTCTTGGCCCATGCCTCGAACTCGTCGTGCAGGGCCGCAGGCAGATACGGCTTGTAGTCGTGGAGATCGGCCCCGGCGTGCGTATCCGTCGAGATGACGACGTAGCGATCGATCGTGTCCCAGGTTGTAGCCATCGCATCCTCCGACGTTGTCGCTATTAAAGGCTAGCCTTTCGAGTGGCCCGACGATCGGAAGTTCTTCATACCGTCACACCACCCCACGTAATCCGTCGGCACCGAACACCGGTTCCAGCATCGCGGTGAAGTCCGGGCCACGGCGCAGCAGGTGCCCGCCGTCGACGTTGATGATTTGGCCGGTGATCCAGCTGGCGGCGTCGCTCAACAGAAACATCGCCGCGTTGGCGATGTCGTCGACCTCACCCACCCGCGGCAGCGGGGTGCAGCTGCGGTAATCCCCGGACAGTTCGGGCGAGTCCGTGATCGCCGCGACCAGATCGGTGCGGATCAACCCCGGACGGATGGCGTTGACCCGCACCCAGGACGGGCCCAGCTCATCGGCGGCCAACTGCATCAGGTGATCGACGCCCGACTTGGTGACCCCGTAGGCGCCGAACCAGCGGTGGGTGTTGCTGGCCGCGATCGACG
The DNA here is from genome assembly GCF_049585075.1 of Mycobacterium sp. Lineage (GTDB taxonomy): Bacteria > Actinomycetota > Actinomycetes > Mycobacteriales > Mycobacteriaceae > Mycobacterium. The sequence continues at coordinate 8,069 of NZ_JBAUZA010000140.1, read as the reverse complement.
AAATGCCGACGAACGACCCGCCACCGCCCCGCACCAGTTCGCGGGCGGCGTGCTTGAGCACGTACATGGTGCCGTTGATGTTGAGGTCGACGGTGCGCCGCCACGCCTCGGAGTCGATCTGGGTGATCGGCCCGATGGTCTGCGATCCGCCCGCACAATGCACCACGCCGTGCAGGCGACCATGCCACGCCGTGACGGCATCGACGGCGCGGGCGACCTCGTCTTCGTTGGTGACGTCAGCCGGCTCGTATCGGATCGCGCCACCGCGGCCCTTGCCCGCCTCGATTTCTTCGACCGCCGCCGCGAGCCGATCGGCGTTACGACCGATGATCATCACCGCGGCCCCGGCGGCTACCAGCCCGGCCGCGACCCCCTTACCGATGCCACTGCCACCGCCAGTAACCAGGTATGTCCGGTCTTCGAACGAAAGCTCCACGCCAGCCCCTTCACACCGAAACTGAAACAGGTTCTAGTCATCGAACCATGCGGCCGCGACAGCGAATGAAGCGGCATGCAGTCACACCTGCCACAGCCGTCGCTGGAAGCGAAGATGCGTTGTTTGCCCGCCTACGAGCGACAGTCCTGGGGCGCCCCGAAGAAGTCGCTCGAAGGCGGGCACAACGCATGTCCCCGCCGGAGCAGGGCTGCTGTGACGGATGTGATCCTCGCCGGGTTACGGCTCGTCGCGGCGGGCGATCTTCGACGGCTTCGGCGAGCGCCAGTCCTCGACATCGGGTGGCAGCCCGACCGGATACCTGTTCTCGTTGTGCGCCGCCCAGTGGGCGTGCCCGAGTTCGTGAATATGGAACGCGTGGCGCAACGCCTCGGTGAAACCCATCGCGTCCGACGCCGCGTTGACCGAATCCTTGATCAGCAGCGCCGCCATCGTCGGCCGCTCGGCAATTCGCCGCGCGAACTCCAGGGTCTTGTCCTCGAGTTCGTCGACCGGAAAGACCTTGGATACCATACCGAGGCGGTAAGCCTCATCGGCGTCCAGCGAATCACCGGTCAGCAGAAGCTCTTTGGCCTTGCGCGGACCGAACTCCCAAGGATGAGCGTAATATTCGACGCCGGGCATGCCCATGCGGACAGCGACCACGTCGCTGAATTTCGCGTTGTCGGCGGCGACGATCAGATCACACGCCCAGATCAGCATCAAGCCCGCAGAGATCGCGTTGCCCTGTACCTGGGCAATGGTGATCTTGCGCAGATCGCGCCAACGGCAGGTGTTTTGGAAGAAGTAGTGCCATTCCTGAAGGTAGACCTTCTCCGCGACCGGATCCCGGGTGGCGCCGTTGATCCGGAAGCTGGGCAGCTGGTCCGGTCCGGGCGCCCGCTCGGCCAATGCCAACTCCGAGCCCAGGTCGTGACCGGCGGAGAAATTCCGACCGCGCGCAGCCAAGATCACCACCCGCACGTCGTCGTCGGCCTCGGCTCGTAAGAATGCCTCGTCGAGTTGGACCAGCAAACCGCGGCTCTGCGCGTTGTGCGCGTCCGGCCGGTTGAGCCAGATCCGTGCGATGCGGCCGTCGTCGAGCGTTTCGTAGGCGACCAGGTCTTCGGGTTTCGCGTCAACCGCGTTGGTGCCCACCTCGTTGGGGACTGCCATGCGCCACCTCACTCGCCTTGGTTAGACGCTTACACATTACGGCCAGCCCGTAACGCCGCGATCAGCGGGTTAGGACGTCGGCTGCAGGCGAACATGCACGTCGCATACAGTTATGTCATGCCGGCTAAACCTGATCCCCACGAAATCGAAGATGTGGCACCGCTGACCGACACCACCGCAAGCCAGGCCAGGCGCATAGTAGCGGCCTACGCGACCGACGCCGACGAATGCCGCGTCTTCTTGTCGATGCTCGGCATTGGACCGGCGAAAATCGAGGTGTAAATGCCCCCCTCGGGAGGCAAGGGTTCGAAGGAATCTGCCGCCGGGGAGTCCGACTTCGTGGTGGTGGCCAACCGGCTGCCGATCGACATGGAGCGGCTGCCCGACGGCAGTACCACCTTCAAGCGCAGCCCCGGCGGGTTGGTTACGGCACTCGAGCCGCTGCTACGCCGCCGTCACGGAGCCTGGGTCGGGTGGCCAGGCATCGTTGACGGCGACGAGGAGCCCATCGAGGCGGAGGACCTTACGCTGCATCCGGTGCGGCTATCCGCCGACGACGTCGCTGAATACTACGAGGGTTTCTCCAACGCCACCCTGTGGCCGCTTTATCACGACGTCATCGTCAAACCGATCTACCACCGGGAATGGTGGGATCGCTACGTCGAGGTCAACCGCCGATTCGCCAAGGCCGCTGCGCGCGCCGCCGCCCGGGGGGCGACGGTTTGGGTGCAGGACTACCAGTTGCAGCTGGTGCCTGCGATGCTGCGCGAGCTGCGGCCTGATTTGACCATCGGCTTCTTTTTGCACATCCCGTTTCCGCCGGTCGAGCTGTTCATGCAGTTGCCCTGGCGCACCGAGATCGTGGAAGGACTGCTCGGCGCGGACTTGGTGGGCTTCCATCTGACCGGTGGTGCGCAGAACTTTCTGATTCTGTCGCGGCGGCTGGTGGGCGCCAACACCTCCCGCGGTTCGGTCGGCGTCCGTTCGCGTTTCGGTGAGGTGGAGGTCGACGGGCGCGTCACTCGGGTGGGCGCATTCCCGATCTCCATCGACTCCAGCGACCTCGACCAGAAGGGCCGTGACCGCAACATCCGCAAGCGGGCCAAAGAGATCCGGGCCGAGATCGGCAATCCCCGCAAGGTTCTGCTCGGCGTCGACCGGCTCGATTACACCAAAGGCATCGATGTGCGCCTCAAGGCATTCGCTGAGCTGCTCGCGGAGGGCCGGGTCAAGGGCGACGATACCGTGCTGGTCCAGCTCGCCACGCCCAGCCGCGAACGGGTGGAGAGCTACCAGGTCCTGCGCAACGATATCGAACGCCAAGTGGGCCACATCAACGGCGAATATGGCGAGGTCGGCCATCCGGTGGTGCACTACCTGCACCGCCCGGTTCCCCGGGATGAACTCGTCGCGTTCTTCGTGGCTAGCGATGTCATGCTGGTCACCCCGCTGCGGGACGGGATGAACCTGGTGGCCAAGGAGTATGTCGCGTGCCGCAGCGATCTGGGCGGTGCGCTGGTGCTCAGCGAATTCACCGGTGCGGCAGCCGAACTCCGGCAGGCCTACCAGGTCAACCCGCACGACACCGAAGGCGTGAAAGACGCGATCGAGACAGCGCTCAACCAGTCGGTCGAGGAGGGACGGCGCCGGATGCGGGCTTTGCGACGCCAGGTCCTCGTCCACGACGTCGATCGTTGGGCTCGGTCGTTCCTCGAAGCGCTGGGCGAGGCGCATCCGCATAACGGCTGATTTCGATGGTGTTGCTCCAGGCGCGCTGCGATACTCGGTGGGTGAGTATTCCCCGCGGCCTGACCGTCGCCGCTGTCATGGCACTCGCGGCGCTGGGAACGGCGAGCCCCGCAAAAGCGCTCGGACCGCCGCCGGATGGCATGTACAGCTTCAACGAAGCCGGGGCCCTGGCAAGCACGTGGAAGATCTACGCGCTCTGTGACGCGCCATCTCGCCAGCGGGCCATCCCCGACTTCACCGACCCGGTCATCGCGGCAGACCTCTGCGCTCTCAACGTCGTGAGTACGACAGCCCGGCTCGTCACCCGTCAGGAAAAGCAGGCGAATTTTGGCGGCCGCGCGCGACTCACCAGCGATCTGTGGACCTTTCAGATACCGAAGGCTGATGGCGTGAATTGTCCGGACGGCACCACCGCGGCATCGACGGAAACGTACGCGTTCGACGACGTGTCACTGGCCGGCACGCATACCAGCATTCACGGCGACGTCTGCGGCCTTCAACCCGCGATGACGAAGACTCCGTTCACGCTGGCGTTCCAGGGCCCGCTGCCCAATCCGGTCGAGCGCTATCCGTTGGACTGCAACGAGATCGGCCAATGCCGCTGAACTAGATCGGCGTGATGTAGTTGATCAGCCATTTGCCGCCGACCCGCTGATAGTCGACCCGCAATCGGCTACCGTCGTAGAGCGGTTGACGCGATTTGTCGGTCACGGTGCGGTTCATGTAGACCATCACCGACGCCGAATTACGTTGCGCCGCCATGACTCCCACGCCGACAACGTTGGCCTGCACGACCACCTCGCGCTTCTTTGCCTCCGGGATGATCTGCTGGGTGGCGCTTTTCTCGAACTCGTGCCGATAGCCCGGGGTGAGCAACGGGTACGCGGCGTTGAGACTACGCTCAACGGTCTGGAAATCGTAGGCGAACACTTGTGGAATTTCCTTGGCGGCCAACGGCGGAAGCACCGTCCGTGCTGCCTGCTCACCGCGGGTCTCCACCCGTTGCCAATAGAACCAGCCACCGGCCGCGGCCAACCCGACGAAGGCGGTGGTCAGCAAGCTGACCGCGGCGGCGATCAACCACCGCATCAATTGCCTCCCTCGGGATACTTCAGGTCATAGCCGGTCATCCGGCCGTTGTCGTCCTCGTGGACGATCACGCGCATCCGGTAGGGCATCGACGGCTTGTTGACGCCGTCGATGTCGGTGACCGTCACCCGCACCGACACCAGTACCGAGGCATTGTCGGTGACGCTGTCGATGCCCTCCAGGGCGGCGCCGTTGATGACCGCCTCCGATTTCGAATTTGTGTCGCGGAACAGTGCCTTGATGTTTTCCACGTTGTTGTTCGAGCTGAGCATGCCCCGCAGCGGCCCGCTCGTCCCGTCGACGAACCGGGCCACACTTTGGTCGATGGTGTCAGGTGTGTAGCTGAACATGTTGACCACGGTCTGGCTGGCGGTATCGACGAAGCGCTGGGCGCGCGCCTGCGCGGCGTCGGCCTGGCGTTGCTGGATCACCGCGATGAGCAGGGCCGCAGCTAGCACCACAATCCCGACTAGCGCGAATGCCAGCGCCGTCCATCCGACCAGCCGACGATGCGGGGGCCGGCGTGGCGGCGGACCGAGCGGCGTGGCTCGCTGCTTGATCGGCTCCGGCGGTGCATCGAGCCGGACCGTGGTTGAAGCTGCCTCACCGCCGACCGGACCGGCTGCCCGCGACGCGCGCCGTCGCGTGGGTCGCGTCGCCGACTCGGTCACAACTGCCTCGGATCGCGCATCAGGTCCACCCAGTTCTCGGCGCTCGATACTCTGCCGGGCGCGAAGATACCAGCGCCTCCCGCGGGGTCCTGAAAAACGCCGGTGTTCTGGTCGTAGGTGGTGTAGGCGGCGCCGTTGGCCTGCGGCACCGGACCGGGTGGCGGGCCCCACGGCTTCTCCGGCGGCGGGTACGGCGGCGGCGGTGAGAGACCCTCCGGTGGTGGGGGCGGTGGAACCGCCTTCGGGAACGGAATCGCCGGAGGCTGCGGCGGGTACGGCGCAGGCGGTATCCACGCCTGCCGGCCATCGGTTCCACCGGTGTTGGGCGGCGGCGGCACCGGGAACGGCTGGTTGGGCGCCGGACCGGGTCCGGGCACTTGTCCGGGCGGCACCGCGTTCGGAGGATACGGTGTGCCCGGATCGGGGTCTGCTCCTGGCGGGATGAACGGATACTTGTTGGGCGGCAAAATGTTCAGCCCGTTGGTCACCGGGGTGCCATACGGGATCGGCGGTCCTCGCCACGGGTTGGTGCCGGTTGGCACATAGCCTTTCGGGTCGCGGCAGAGTGCCACCGTCGGTGCCCGCTTGCCTGGGAACTCCTGGCACGGATAGTTGCGCGCTCCGCGCACGGTCGACGGGTCATTTGGGGCGGTCTTGCAGTACATGTCGGTCGGGATTTCCCGCACGGTCTCGTCGGCGGGTGTCCGAATCAACGGGGGCGGAATGAAACCGGTATTGCACGGCGGCGGGTCGATGTTGATTTTGAAGTCCAGTTTGGCGCCCTCGTCCTGGGGCTCACCGCCCGCGGCGGTGGTGATCGCGGCGAACAGCGCCGGCAACACCACCAGCAGCTGCTCGATCGACTTGTGATAGATGACACCAACCCGGCCGAGGTTCGCCAGATTGGCCGCCAGCATAGGGAACGTCGGACGGATACCGGAGAACGCCGTATTGGCCTGGTCGGCGACAGGCGGGATCACAGTTAACAGCTCACGCACCTGCGGGTCGGCCTGCCGTACTTCCGAGGTGAACCGTGCCAGGCCGTCGGACAGCGCCTTGATGTCATCGCCGGAGCGGATCTGGGCCTGCAGGAACGGACCCACCTGATCGATCAGCTGAGAGGTCTGCGGAAAGGTGGCATTGGCCTCGTCCACCAGCAGCCGGGACGATTCGATCAACCGGGCCAACTCCGGACCGGTCCCGTTGAATGCGGTGAAGGTTTCGTGCAACAGTTCCCGCAGCCGGGTGTCGGCGACGCTGTTGACCAGCGTCTCGGATTGATGCAGCAGAGTCGCGATGTCCAAGCCGATCGCGGTGTTGTTCCTATCGATGCGAGATCCATTGTGCAGCTTGCTCGGTGCAGCGTGATTAGGTGGCACCAGGTCGATGTATTGCTCACCGATGGCCGACACGCTTTTCACGGTCGCGGTGACGTTCGACGGGACCGTGGTGCCGCTGTTCAGCCGCATGACCGCGTCGACGCCGTGCGAGTTGAGCCCCACCGACTCCACCCGGCCGACCGCGACGCCGCGGTAGGTGACGTTGGCGTTCTTGTACAGGCCGCCGCCGGCAACGAAGTCGGCAGTCACCTGGTAGGTGCCGAGGCCCAGCGTGGCCGGTAGCCGCAGATAGAAGATCGCCATCAGGGCAACCGTGATCACGGTGACCACCCCGAAGATGGCCAGTTGGGCTTTGGTCAGTCGATCCAGCATCAGTGCTGTCCTGCCGGTGTTCCGGGTGGGATCTTGAACGGGTCGGCAGCCTGTCCAGACAAGTTGGCCTGCTCCCCGAGCAGGAAGTCCGGCGGGTTGAGGACGTCCTTCATGTGCAGCATGTTCGGGTCGAGTGGCCAGGAAGTCGTGAAGAACGTTTCGCCGAGCCGTCGCACGGTGAGGTCGAACGTTGTGAACACGTTGAGGTAATCACCGCGCACCGCCTGCTTGATGCCGAAGTTCGGGAACGGGAATGTCAGCAACAACTGAAGCGACGTGACGAAGTTCTTGCGGTTGTCGGCCAGCGCCTTGGTAGCCGAGTACAGGCTTTTGAGGTCTTCGGCGAAATCCACTTTGGTTTGCGACAATACGTGCGACGCCACCGTCGCCACCTTCTTGAGCGCGGCGAACGCCTCGACGATCTTGTCCCGATTCTTGTTGAGCACCAACAGAGCACCGGGCAGCGATTCCAACGCCCGTGCGAGGCTGTCCTTGTTGTTCGCAAGGATCGCCGAGAACCGGTCCAAACCGTCGATGGCTGCAATGATGTCGTTGACTTGCTTGTTCAGCCCCGCCGTCAACTCGGCCAGATGTGGCACCAGGTTGGTGAACTGGCTTTCCCGACCGGCCACCGCCTGATAGCTCTCATCGGTGATCTCCTGCAGCGCACCAAGATTGCCCTTGTTGACCACCACGCCAAGCGCCGAGAGCACCTCCTCGGTGGTGGGATAGCGACTGGTGCGGGACTCCTGGATGGTCGAACCGTCGATCAGCCGGCCCGCGGCCATGGTGCTTGCGGTGGTGCCGCAAACTCCGCCTTCGCGTATAGGTCTGTGGGCCGGCGGCTGATCCTTCGGGGCAGTCAACTCGATGTGCTGGGAGCCCAACAATGAGGTTTGCGCCACCTCGGCGGTCGAGTTCGCCGGCAACACGACGTTTGAATCCAGCGCCAACTTGACTGCGGCATAGAAGCTTCCGTCCGGGCACTGCCTCGCGGCGAGTCCGGAGACACTGCCGACGGTGACGTCGTCGACCATGACCGGTGAGTTCTGCGGCAGTGTCGCCACATCGGGCAGGTCGACGGTGATCGAGTAGGAACCGGGGCCATGGCCGGCGGTACCGGGCAGCGAGATGGAGTTCAACCCGCCGAACTGACATCCGGCGAGCAGCGCACTGCCTGCCACTAATGCGCTGCCGCGCAACCAGATTCCGCTCATCGCCCGGCTCCCTGCTCCGCCG
>NZ_JBAUZA010000139.1:0-11432 GCF_049585075.1 Mycobacterium sp. | reverse complement strand
GCGTACACAGGTCGGACATATGCTGTCGAAATGACCGCTCGCCTGCGCCCCGAATTGGCTGAGCTGCCAGCCTACGTCGAGGGCAAGACGGTGACGGGTGCGATCAAGCTGGCCAGCAACGAGACGGTCCACGGTCCGTTGCCCGGCGTGCAGGCGGCCATCGACCGGGCGATGAGCATGGTCAACCGGTATCCGGACAACCACAACGCGGAGTTGAAGTCACGGCTCGCGCAGCATCTGAACACCGACACCAGCGCGAGCTTCGCCCCGGAGCACATCGCCGTCGGCGGCGGCTCGGTGAATCTATGCCAGCGGCTCATCCAGGCCACCGCGTCCGTGGGCGACGAGGTGCTCTACGGCTGGCGCAGCTTCGAGATGTACCCGTTGCAGGTGCGGGTCGCCGGCGCCGTCCCGATCGAGGTGCCGCTGCGCGACGAGACTTTCGACCTGTACGCGATGCTCGCGGCGGTCACCGACCGCACCCGGCTGATCTTCGTGTGCAACCCGAACAACCCGACGTCGACGGTGGTCGACCCTCAGGCGCTGCTCTCGTTCGTCGAAGCAGTGCCGTCGGACATCTTGATCGCGATCGACGAAGCCTACGTCGAATACATCCGCGACAACATGGCGCCCGACACCCTCGCGTTGGTTCGCTCGTACAGCAATGTTGTTGTGCTGCGGACGTTTTCGAAGGCCTACGGACTCGCCGGCCTACGGGTGGGCTATGCGGTCGGAGATCCAGAAGTGATCACGGCCCTGAACAAGGTTGCGGTTCCGTTCACCACGACCAACGTTTCGCAGGCCGCCGCGATCGCCTCGCTGGAAGCCGCCGACGAACTGCTCGCCCGCACCGACGCAGTGGTCGCCGAACGCACCCGGGTCAGCGAAACGCTGCGCGGCGCCGGGTATACCGTGCCGGCGTCGCAGGCGAACTTCATTTGGCTGCCACTGCAGATGCGCACCCTTGACTTCGTGGAACAGGCGGCCGACGCCCGGATTGTGGTCCGCCCGTATGGCACCGAAGGCGTCCGGGTCACCATCGGCGCCCCGGAGGAAAACGACGCCCTACTGCACTTCGCAACTGGCTGGATCTAGATCAAAGGAGATCGTGATGAGTGATGCCTTGGCCCGCAAGAAGTTCACCGAGTTCAAGGAGCGCTCCGGCGATTTCACCGACGCCGAGCTCGACGACTACTGGGCGAGCCTGCAGCCGGCCACCATCGACGGCATGCTCGGCGAGTGGAAGGGCGGCGAGTTCGTCACCGGCCACCGGATGAACGGTCAACTCGAGAAGTCGCGCTGGTTCGGCAAGACTTTCAACTCGCCGACCGATGTGAAGCCGTTGGTGTGTCTTGACGAAGACGGGAACCGGTTCTCCAACGTCAAGATGGGAAAGGGCGAAGCCAGCCTGTGGCTGGAGGAGTTTCGCGGCGAAGTCACCGCGACGATGGTCTACGACGGCCAACCCGTCCACGATCACTTCAAGACGATCGATGACGACGCGGTGATGGGCATCATGAACGGCAAAGGCGTCGTCGATGACGGCAGATACTTCTACTTCTATCTGGAACGGGTCTAGCCCCGGGCCAGGCCCGGATCGCGGCCGGTAAAGGCGATCAGCTGGTCGAGGGCGGATGCGTCGTCGGGTACCGCGACCGGATCGTCGAAGCCCACCGTCGCGCGTGTCTGCGGCGAGATGACTTTCTTGGATAGCCCCAGCACATAGTCGGCCAGCGGCTCGGCGACCTCGATCGGGTGTTTGGTCGCGGCCGCGTAATCCCAAGCGTGGACCAGGAATTCGAGCGACAAGATGCCGACCGCGAACGTGGCAGGCACCTCATTGGGTCCCAAAGCCACGTTGTCGCCGAGGCCGCGGTGGTGCCACGCGTCCAGCGCGGGCCGGGCCGCGGCGATAACCTGGCCCTCCACCGAGTCGCCGGTGTCGCGCTCCGGCAGTTCCGCGCCCGCCGCGCCACCGAGCACGGTGATGGAGTTCATCAGGTGGTCGGTCAGCTGCATCACGTCGTATTCCGAGCATGGGGTGGATTTCGACAGCTCGTCGCGCGAGATCGGATGCAGCACGTGTTGCAGGACGCCCAGCGCCGCTTCTGCGCTGGCCAGCTCATCGGTGGGTGGAGAGTCGGGTCCGGGCCGCAGGTCAGGAGACATGCCGTCAACGGTACGGTCTCGACATGGGCCAGCCGTACGAATCCGTCACTGTCGAAACCAAAGATCACGTCGCGCAGGTGACGTTGATCGGACCCGGCAAGGGCAACGCGATGGGGCCGGCGTTCTGGTCGGAACTACCGGGGCTGTTCGCTGAGCTGGACGCCGACCCCGATGTGCGGGCCATCGTCATCACCGGGTCTGGCCGCAACTTCAGCTACGGCCTGGACCTGCCGGCGATGGGCGGGACGCTGGCCCCGGTGCTGGCCGACGGCGCGTTGGCGGGTCCGCGCACCGACTTCCACGCCGACGTGCTGCGCATGCAAAATACAATCAGCGCCGTCGCCGACTGCCGCACCCCGACGATCGCGTCCGTGCACGGCTGGTGTGTCGGCGGCGGTGTCGACTTGATCTCCGCGGTCGACATTCGCTTCGCGAGCGCCGACGCGAAGTTTTCGGTGCGCGAGGTCAAGCTGGCGATCGTCGCCGACGTGGGCAGCCTGGCCCGGCTGCCGCTGATCCTTTCCGACGGCCACCTGCGCGAACTGGCGCTCACCGGCAAGGACATCGACGCGGCCCGTGCCGAAAAGATCGGCTTGGTCAACGACGTGTTCGCCGACGCCGACGCCACCCTGCAGGCCGCGCACGCCACCGCCGCCGAGATCGCCGCCAACCCGCCGCTGACTGTCCGAGGCATCAAGGATGTCCTTGACCAGCAACGGGTTTCGGCGGTATCGGCGAGTTTGCGCTACGTGGCCGCGTGGAATGCCGCGTTCCTGCCGTCCAAGGATCTGTCCGAGGGCATCTCGGCGACGTTCGCCAAGCGTCCGCCACAGTTCACCGGGGAATAACACGATTGCGCATGAGCGCAAGGGGTAACTCTCGGGTATGGCTACCTACCGAGTAATCAACCCGCACGGCGACGTCGTCGACACCAAGGACATCGAGAGCGCCGCCGACGCGCACGCGTGGTTCGTAGACGCCAAGGCCGACAACTCCGAACTCGGCTGGCGGATGGAAGTCGAGGTCGACGGCGACTGGCGATTCTTCGACGACACGGAGGGCGACCGAGCCTGACCGCTTCTGGCTCATCGGCACAGCAGTCCCCGTCAGCTGGGGGCCAACCGGTTTTGCAGAAGAAGCCGTATGCGATATCAGAGGTTGGTGGTGATATCGCATACGCCGCGAAACGCAGAGCCACTGCACCCTCACCTGCGGAGACTGCTGAGGCTAATGTGACTCACGGCCAGGCCGGCCGTGCCTGCACGTACCCTCGCATGCATGACCGACCAGGGTGACTCGCAGGGCAGGATCCGCGTCCCGGCCGACCTGGACGCCGTCACCGCGGTCGGCGACGAAGACCACTGCGAGATCGACCCCGCGGCCGTCGAACGGATCTGGCAGGCCGCCCGGCACTGGTATGAGGCGGGGATGCACCCGGCAATCCAGGTGTGCCTGCGCCACAACGGCAAGGTCGTGCTCAACCGCGCGATCGGCCATGGCTGGGGCAACGCGCCCACCGACTCACCGGATGCCGAGAAGATCCCGGTGAAGACGGACACGCCGTTCTGCACTTACTCATCGGCCAAAGCGATCACGGCGACCGTCGCGCACATGCTTGTCGAACGCGGGGCCTTCTCCCTCGACGATCGGGTTTGCGAGTACTTGCCCACCTACACCAGCCACGGCAAGGACCGCACCACGATCCGGCACGTGATGACGCACAGCGCCGGAGTTCCTTTTGCCACCGGACCGAAGCCAGACCTCAAACGGGCGGACGACCACGAATACGCGCAGGAGCAGCTCGCCAAGCTGCGGCCGCTGTATCGGCCGGGGCGGATACATATCTACCACGCGTTGACGTGGGGCCCGCTGATGCGCGAGATCATTTATGCCGCCACCGGCAAAGACATCCGTGAGATACTGGCCACCGAAATCCTCGACCCGCTGGGCTTTCGCTGGACCAATTTCGGTGTCGCAGAACAGGATCTCTCCATGGTTGCGCCTAGCCACGCCACCGGCAGGCAACTACCCGCCCCGATCGCGGCGGCCTTTCGCAGGGCGATCGGCGGAACGATGCACCAGATCATCCCGCTCACCAACACACCGATGTTTCTCACCACCGTGGTGCCGTCGTCCAACACGGTATCCACCGCCGACGAGATGTCCCGGTTTGCCGAAATATGGCGTCGCGGAGGCGAACTCGACGGTGTCCAGGTGATGCGCCCGGAAACGCTGCATGCCGCGGTGCGCGAATGCCGCCGTCTACGACCGGATTTCGCGACCGGCCTGGCCCCAGCCCGCTGGGGCACGGGCTTCCAGCTAGGCACGAATAGGTTTGGCCCCTTCGGCCGCAACGCGCCTGCGGCCTTCGGTCACCTCGGGTTGGTCAACATCGCGATCTGGGCCGATCCCGAGCGCAGGCTGGCGGCGGGTGTGGTGAGCAGCGGCAAACCGGGCCGAGACCCAGAAGTCAGGCGTTACACCGCGCTGGTGGATCGCATCGCGGCCGAGATACCGCGCGCCCAATAGACACAGATCGGTCGCGATTACGTCATTAGTCGGCACTCGTCTAGCATGTCCCACGCACGTTTGGCTCTGATTCGGGGACTGTAAACAGATGGGTAGCTTGTCGATGTCGCGTGAAACCAGCAATTTGACACCGGATTACGAAACGTCTCAGTCGATCTACGACGTATCCGACGATTTTTTCGCGTTGTTTTTGGGTCCGACGATGGGCTACACCTGCGCTTATTTCGATCGCGACGACATGTCTCTCGACGAGGCGCAGGTCGCGAAATTCGACCTGGCGCTGGGCAAGCTGAACCTCGAGCCCGGTATGACGTTGCTCGACGTCGGATGCGGGTGGGGCGGTGCGTTGGAGCTGGCGTTGCAGAAATACGACGTCAACGTCATCGGCATCACGCTGAGCCGCAACCAGCACCAGTACGCGACCGAGCGCCTGGCCAAGGTGTCGACGTCACGATCGGTCGAGGTGCGGCTGCAGGGCTGGGAGGAGTTCGACACCCCGGTGGACCGCATCGTGAGCATCGGAGCTTTCGAAGCGTTCACGAAGCAGCGCTACCCCGCGTTCTTCGAAACGGCGTATCGCGTGCTGCCCGCGGACGGCCGGATGCTGCTGCACACCATCCTGGGACATCCGCAAAGCTACTTCGCGCCGCACGGGATCAAGATCACGATGAACGATCTGCGGTTCATGCGGTTCATCGGGCAGGAGATCTTCCCCGGTGGCGAGTTGCCCGCGGATGACGACGTGGTGCAGTTCGCGACCGCGGCCGGTTTCGGCGTCGAGCGGGTTCACCTGCTGCGGCCGCACTACGCGCGCACGCTGGACATGTGGGCGGCCAACCTAGTGGCCCGGCGCGACGAGGCGATCGACATCACGTCAGAGACCGTCTACGAGCGTTACCTGCGTTATCTGACCGGATGCGCGGATTTCTTCCGCCGCGACATCACCAACGTCGGACAGTTCACTTTGGTCAAGTAGCGCAAAAAGCGGTGGCGGAGGGATTTGAACCCCCGGACGGTTTTAGCCGTCTCTCGCTTTCAAGGCGAGTGCATTAGGCCGCTCTGCCACGCCACCGCCGACAAGGGTAACGGTGTCAGGTCTTCGAAGCCCCATCGGAACATTTCAGCGCAACGCTGATCCGTCGGCAGTTCTCCCCCATCGCGGCGATCTGCGAACGTGACAGCTGGCCGAGGAAATAGGTTCGCACACTTTGGGCATAGGTCACCATGGCCTGCCTGGCCGCCGTCCGGCCTTCGTCGGTGATGGCCGCGACGACCCCGCGCCGGTCATCCGGGCTGGCCTCCCGGCGCACCAAGCCCTGCATCTCCAGGCGGCGGATCTGACGGGTCAGCCGGCTCGGCAGCGACGGCAGCGCCTCGGCCAGATCGCCCATCCGGGCACAGCCGGAAGGCGCGTTGTCCAAGATGTCCAGCACCCGCACATCGAACAGCGACAACTGATGCGCATCGGTGAGTTGACGGTTGAGCGTGGCGTACAAACGCAGGGTGGAGTCCAAGAAGTTCTGCCACGACTTCTGCTCGGCGATATCCAGCCCGGGCATCACACTGGCTGTCCGGCCGGCAATCAGGGCCGCCATTACGTCATGCTATGCGACACAGGGCTTTTGAAAAAGCCTTTGGAGCAGTCGGAATCCGCAGGTAGTAGCGTGTCGAACATGCATGCCATCGTCGCTGAATCCGCCGATCAACTCCTGTGGCAACAAGTCCCCAATGCCGCGCCGGGCCACGGCGAGGTGCTCGTCAAAGTCCGCGCCGCCGGCGTCAACCGGGCCGACCTGTTGCAGGCCGCCGGCCACTACCCGCCGCCACCGGGCGCCAGCGAGTTGCTCGGCATGGAGGTCTCCGGCGTCGTCGAGGCACTTGGTGAGGAGGTCAGCAACTGGTCGCCCGGGCAAGAGGTATGCGCATTGCTGGCGGGGGGCGGCTACGCCGAATACGTCGCTGTTCCCGCCGGTCAGCTAATGCCGATTCCGCCCGGCGTCGACCTGCGCGACGCCGCCGGGTTACCGGAAGTGGCGTGCACGGTCTGGTCGAATCTGGTGTTGACGGCTCATCTGAGCAAAGACCAGCTGCTCCTGATCCACGGCGGCGCCAGCGGGGTGGGAACCCATGCCATCCAGATCGCCCGGGTATTGGGTGCCCGGGTGGCGGTCACCGCGGGATCCGCGCCCAAGCTCGAACTGTGCCGCGACCTGGGCGCCGAAATCACGATCGCCTACCACGACGAGGACTTCGTCGCGAAGGTGCATGAGGCGACCGACGGCGCCGGCGCCGACGTGATCCTGGACATCATGGGCGCGGCGTATTTGGACCGCAACCTCGACGCACTGGCCAGCGACGGTCAGCTGATCGTGATCGGGATGCAAGGTGGCGTCAAAGGCGAACTCAACCTGGGCAAGCTGGTCGGCAAACGGTTACGCGTGATCGGGACCGCCCTGCGCGGTCGGCCGGTAACCGGTCCCAGCGGCAAGAGCGCGATCGTCGAGGCGGTGACGACCTCGGTCTGGCCGATGATCGCCGACGGCCGGGTCCGGCCGGTCATCGGCGCGCACATACCGATCCAGCAGGCCGGCGAGGCTCATCGACTGTTGTCGTCGGGTCAGGTGACCGGAAAGATTGTGCTGACGGTTTAACGATGGCAGCCGAGTGGCCAGTTATGACACGCAAAAACGGCAATAACGCCCAATAAGTGGCCACTCGACGCCGTGGTTTTTAGCCCAAAGATGCCAGGGCGCGCACCAGCTGGTCGACCTCGGCCATCGTCGAGTAGTGCGACAGCCCGACGGTCACCGCTCCGCCGACGTCGTTGACACCGATCACGTCGAGCACTCGCGAGCTCGCGTTGGAGATCGCCAGAATTCCGTTGTCGGCCAACCGTTGCACCACCCGTTCGGCCGGCACCTCGTTGACGGCGAAACTGACCACGGGTATCCGGGCCTCGGGCCGGGCGATCACCACCACCAACGGCAGCGAACGCAGTGAGCTCATCAGGTATTCGAAGATCCTGTCCATGTAGGACATCGCCGACTGCATTGAGGTCGCGAGTCTTTCGCGTCGCGTGCCGCGCGCCGACTCGTCCAGTGACGCAAGGTATTCGATACTCGCGACGAACCCGGCCAGCAGACCGAATTGGTGCACCCCGACTTCCAGACGCCCCGATCCGGTGGCGTGCGGGTTCGTCGACACCGAAGCGAAGGTGTTGATCATCGCCGGGTCGCGGAACACCAACGCCCCGATCGGCGGACCGCCCCACCCGGCGGCGTTGACGGCCACTACGTCGGCGTCGATTTCGGAAATGTCGACCAGACGGTACGGCGCGGCGGCGGAATGGTCGACGACAACAACCCCGCCGACGTCATGAATCAGCTTGGTCACCGGACGCAGATCGGTGATGGTGCCCAGCGTCCCCGACGCCGACGTCACCGCGGCCAGACGTGTCGACTGCCCGATCAGGCTCTCCCACTGCCACGGCGGCAGCTCGCCGGTCTCGATGTCGACCTCAGCCCATTTCACCTTGGCGCCGAACCGGTTTGCTGCGCGCAGCCACGGCGCGATGTTCGCTTCGTCGTCCAGCCGGGTGACGACCATCTCGTAGCCGAGACCGGCGCGGGTCGACGACGCGTCGGCTAACGATGACAGCAACACCGCGCGATCGGCGCCCAGCACTACTGCGCGCGGGTCGGCGTTGACCAAGTCTGCGGCGGCCTGGCGAGCCGCTTCCAGCACGGCGGCGCTGCGCTTGGCCGCCGGATGCGGGCCGGTGGTGCTGGGGAATGATCCACGGAACGCAGTCGAGACGGTGGTCGCCACCGAGTCGGGGATCAGCATCCCCGACGGCGCGTCGAAGTGCACCCAACCGTCCCCGAGCGACGGGTGTAATCCCCGCACCCGGGCGACGTCGTATGCCATGCCAGCCACCTTAGAGCTATGCGCAATAAGCCAAACCGTGACGGTAGCGAGGCGCCCAGATGCGTCCCCGCCCTGCCGAGCCAGGTCACCCGGCCAGCCATACTAGTCCAGTGGGGCTGTGGATCGGAACGCTGATCGGATTGTTTTTGCTGATCGCGCCGGGGGCAATCGTCGCACGAATCACCCAGCTAACTTGGCCGGTCGCCATCGCGGTTGGCCCGGCGCTGACTTACGGTGTGGTGGCTCTGGCGATCATCCCGTTCGGCGCGCTCGGAATCCCTTGGAACGGTTGGACAGCGCTGATCGCGCTGGCCGCGGTGTGCCTGCTGATGACGGGTTTGCAGCCGCTGATGGCCCGCTACCGCGACACCGAGGCCGCAACCCCAGCGATCAGCGGCTGGCCCGCGCTGACCGTCGCCGCGGGCGTGCTGCTGGGTGGCTTGCTGATCATGTGGGCGGCCTATCGCGGCATCACGCATTGGCAGTCCATCCCCAGTACCTGGGATGCGATGTGGCATGCGAACGAGGTGCGCTTCATCCTTGACACCGGCCAGGCGTCGTCCACCCACATGGGCGAGCTGCGCAACGTCGAAACCCACCAACCTCTGTACTACCCGTCGGTGTTTCACGCGCTGACCGCGGTGTTCTGTCAGCTCACCGGATCGGCACCGACGACCGGCTACACCGTGAGCTCGGTGGCGGCCTCGGTTTGGCTGTTTCCATCCAGCGCCGCGACGCTCACCTGGTTTCTGCTCAGGCCCATCAGCAGCCAATGGCTCGTCGCCGGCGCGACCGCCACGTCGGCGGCGATGTCGGCGTCGTTCACCTCGGTGCCCTACGTCGAGTTCGGCGTCGCCGCGATGCCCAACCTGTCGGCCTACGGGGTCGCGATCCCGACGTTTGCCTTGATCACCTCGACGCTGCGGAACCGCGACCGTATCCCGGCCGCGGTGCTGGCTTTGGTGGGTGTGCTGTCGGTACACCTAACCGGCGGGTTCGTCGTCATCTTGTTCCTGTTGGCCTGGTGGCTGTTCGACGCGTGCTGGCATCCGGTGCGCGGACGGCGGGGCGACCTGCTGATCCTGGCGATGGTGGCGGCGCCGACGGCGCTGATCCTGGCGCCACAGTTCATCGGGGTGGCGCACCAGGCCGACATCATCGCCGGGCACGCGTTCCCCAGCTTCAAGAGCGTCAAGCAAGGCGTCATCGATGCGCTGCTGCTGCACACCCGTCACCTCAACGATTTCCCAATCCAATACGCCCTGATCGTGTTGAGCGCGATCGGCATGGTGATCCTGCTGTACAAGCGAATCTGGTGGCCACCGGCGGTTTGGGCGGTGCTGACGGTCGCGACGATCTACTCGGGGGCGCCGTTTCACAACCCGCTCGGCGCTGCCATCGAAGGGTTCAGTCAGTTCTTCTACAACGATCCACGACGGCTGACGGCCGTGGTCACCATGCTCGTCACGCCATGGGCGGGGATCGCGGTGTTCGCCATCGTCCTGGCAGTGGTCGCCTTGGCCAAACGCCTCGTGCGACTGCCCGCGCCGGTGTGGATGTCGGCCACGGTGGTCTTGCTGATGGCCAGCACAGTGCTGACCGCTCGCCACTACTTGTATCGACACCTGGTGCTGTTCGGCGACAAATACGACTCGGTGATCATCAATCAAAAGGACCTCGACGCGATGGCGTTCCTGGCCACGCTGCCGGGTGCCCGGACCACGCTGATCGGCGACTCGAATGTCGACGGCACCGCCTGGATGTACGCGGTGGCCGACCTGCACCCGCTGTGGACCCACTACGACTTCCCCCAGCAAACCGGCCCGGGCTACAACCGGTTCATTTTTTGGTCCGCTGCCGATCACGATCACGATCCGCGGGTAGCCGAGGCAGTGCGGGCGCTCAATATTCGCTACATCTTGACCAGCGCTCCAACGGTTCGCGGGTTCAAGGTGCCCGACGGGCTAGTGTCAATAGACAAATCGACGTCGTGGGAGAAGATCTACGACAACGGTGGTGCCTGGATCTACGAGTGGCTGGGCCCACAGCGCGCCCCACTACCCAAAGCGTGAGCGGCAAGGAGAGTGACTGGATTGAGTAACGGCAACGACGACGACGACATCGAAATCATCGGTGGCCTGGACCCGCGCATGTTGGCGGCCGCGCAAGATGACGATTCCGATGACCGGTCACTGACCGACTTAGTCGAGCAGCCGGCCAAGGTGATGCGGATCGGCACGATGATCAAACAGCTGCTCGAGGAGGTGCGCGCCGCGCCGCTCGACGACGCCAGCCGCAACCGGTTGCGCGAGATCCACGCCACCAGCATCCGCGAACTCGAAGAAGGGCTGGCCCCCGAACTGCGTGAGGAACTCGACCGGCTCACTCTGCCGTTCACCGAGGGCGCCGTCCCGTCGGATTCCGAACTGCGCATCGCCCAGGCGCAGCTCGTCGGCTGGCTGGAAGGTCTGTTCCACGGAATCCAGACCGCGCTGTTCGCCCAGCAGATGGCCGCCCGCGCGCAGCTCGAGCAGATGCGCCAGGGCGCGCTACCCCCGGGGGTCGGCAGGTCCGGCGGCCCCGGTGGCCACGGCACCGGGCAATACCTCTAGGCGACAACCGGTGACGCAAGCTGGTCCATACATCGAGACGCGTGATGCGTGGGTGGAGTTCCCCATCTTCGACGCCAAATCGCGCTCGCTGAAGAAGACCTTCCTGGGCGGCACGATCGGGCGCAACGACTCCAATGTGGTAGTCATCGAGGCGTTGCGGGACATCACGATGTCGCTGAAGCTCGGCGACCGGGT
>NZ_JBAUZA010000138.1:0-8083 GCF_049585075.1 Mycobacterium sp. | reverse complement strand
GTACGAGGCCAAGGTGAGACGCCTGCAACTGAGCCCGCCAAGCGATGACGACTCCGACGAAGCCCGGGAGATGCAACGCTACCGGGCACTGCGACTGGAATTGCTGGGAGTCGAGCGATCAGTGCTGATGGAATTGCGGCGCGACGGGCGCATCAACGCGACGTTGTTGCGCACCATCGAACGTGACTTCGACCTCGAGGAAGCCCGGATCACCGGTTCGTAAGTATCGGTTCGAGCGGCTAACCCGTCACTTGATCACCACGGCCGCCCGTGCGATCCGAGATCCCACGTCGTAGGCCAGGATTTGCGCGGTCGCATCCGGAATCCTGCTGACGGCCGCAGCCATCCTGTCGGCGGTGCGGTCGTGCAATAGCCGGCCCACCAGCGGCGCATATGTTCGCCGGGGCAACAACACCGTCACCTTGGTGCCTGGATTGTCTTTGATCTCTTGCAGGACCAGTTCTTGCGCGGCCCGACTCAGGTGGCGATCCGGGCACTCGGTCATCCGTAGTGGAGTCTGGTCCTCGTAGTGCTCCCAGCGCTTTTGCAGCCGCGAGGCGTGCACCGCATCGATCACGAAGTGCACCGCGGTCAGTTTGTCTGGTTGCAACCCGGCGGCGTAGTGCAGCGCCTCGACCACCGCGAGATCGAAGTGGTCCACAAATACGAATACGCGGTGCCGCGCGTGCTTAACCAACTCAGCATGCTCGGTTCGCGACATCTCCAGAACCGATGTCTCGGCGCGATACTGGCGGTTGAGCCGCATCAATCCGAACACCAGAATCGGGAACACCACTACCACCAGCCAGGCACCCTCGGTGAACTTGGCGACCGCGAAAATCAACACCACGATCGTCGACAGGATCGCCGCGGACAGGTTGATCACCAACTTGCGCCGCCAACCGGGATCGCGATGGGTCAGCCAGTGTTTGGTCATGCCGTAGCCGGCCATCGAGAAGCCGGTGAACACGCCCATCGCGAACATCGGCACCACCGCGTCAACGGAGCCGCCGGTGATAATCAGCAGCGTCAGCGCCAGCGCGGTCAGCACGATGATCGCGTTGGAGAACACCAGCCGATGACCACGTTTCATCATCGGCCGGGGCAGGAAGCTGTCCTCTGCGACGAAGCTGGTCAGCGCGGGAAAGCCATTGAAGCTGGTATTGGCGCCGAAGAACAAGATTGCCGCGCTGGCCGTCTGAAGAAGGACGTACATGACCTTGCCGATCACGCCGTTGCCGAAGACCGCACGGCCGACCTCGGAAAGCATCGACGGATACTCGGCGATATAAGGAGTGGCGTGAGTGGCGTGCACGAGGAAAATCACGCCAACCAGCAAGAATCCGAGAACGCAAGCCATGCGCGTCAGTACCCGGCGGGCGTTGGGCCCCTGCGGCTTACGAAAGACATTGACCGCGTCGGCGATCGCCTCAACCCCGGTCAACGAAGTGCCCCCGTTGGCGAACGCGCGAAGCAAAATGAGGATCGTGGCTCCCATGATCAGCCCGTTGCCCTGATGTACCGGCACCGCCCCAGGAATGTGCTCCGGATCGTACTGCGGTAAATCCCCCAAGATACTGCGGACGACGCCGGTCACGATCAGCACCGTGAGCATGGCAATGAAGGCGTAAACCGGCACCGCGAAGATCCGGCCCGCCTCCTTCATTCCGCGCAAATTTGCGAAAGAAATCAGCAGCAACGCGGCGATGGTGATTTCCAAGTGATAGGAACCGAGCCGAGGTACCGCCGAGACCACCGCGAACGTCCCCGACGCACACTGCACCGCGACGGTGACCACGTAGTCGATCAGCAGCGCCGCCGAGGAGATCTGCGCGATCCGTGGCCCGAAATTGGCCCGCGCCACCACGTAGGAGCCACCCCGTTGGGTGTAGGCCATCACAACCTGCCGATAAGAGGCGGACACCAACGCCAAGATCAACAAGATGACAGCAGCGATCGGAAGCACCAACACGAACGCGGCCAGCCCGGCAGCCGGCAGCAGTTCGACCATGATCTGCTCGGGGCCATAAACCGTCGATGAGATCGCGTCCGGCGAAAGCGCGCCTAGCGCAACGGTATTGGATAAACTTTCGTGTTCCAGATGCTCGTTGATCAGTGGCTTCCCAAGGAAGAACCGCTTCCAGGCGTCGGAAAAGGTCGACGGGACCTTCTCTTCGTCAGGCAGATCTGTATCTGTCATGTCTGTCACAGCCAAGTGTTTCCCGCCCCTTTAACGAGCCGACTACTCACGACCGTGAGATTAGCGTCTCCGCTCGGCTACGGCAGTTCTTACCGGCCTCGCCACGGATCCGCATCCAACCTTAGGGTTTCTGTCAGGAAGCTCTCAGACACCGCAGGGCCGTACTCTCGCGTTGGGATTCAGGTGATGGGCGTGGTCACCTTAGGTTCTGGGGTGGAGTCCTGGTGACTTTGGGCAAGCTTCAAGCTTGCTGCCCGAGTGGCTTGAGCTTGTGCGATCCGGGACACGATGTCATAGGCCACGATTTGCGCACTAGTGCCGGGGATCCGGCTGACCACCGCGGCGATTTTGTCCGCAGTGCGGTCGTGCAGCAGCCGGCCCAGCAACGCCGAATACGTTCGACGCGGCAAAAGCACGGTCACCGTAGCGTCCGGATGTTCCTGCTTGACCTGCAAGACCAGGTCGTGGGCGGCCCGGCTCACGTTGCGATCCAGACAGCCGACCAACCGCAACTTGGTGATGTGCCCGAAGTCCTGCCAGCTCTCCTGCAGCCGCGTGGCCCGCTCAGCGTCTAGCACAAAATGCACCGCGGTCAGCTCGTCGGCGTGCAGCCCTTGGGCGTAGCGCATCGCCTCGATCTCGGCGAGGTCGATGCTGTCCACCAGGACAAAAACCCGATGCCGATGGTGCTTGGCCAGGTCGGCACCTTCGATGCGGGACATCTCCAAGACCGAGGCCTCGGCGCGATATTGCCGGTTGAGCCGCATCAGCGCCAGCACCAGGACCGGGAAGACCACCACCACCAGCCAGGCGCCCTCGGCGAATTTCGCGATCGCAAAGATCGCCACCACACTCGTCGACAAGATGCCCGCCGACAGGTTGATGACCAGCTTGTAGTGCCAGCCGGGCCCACGCTGGGTCAGGTGGTGTTTGGTCATGCCGTAACCGGCGATCGAGAACGCGGTGAACACGCCCATGGCGAACATCGGCACCAGCGCGTTAACGGAGCCTCCTGTGGCGACTAAGAGCGCCACCGCCAGCACGGCTAACAGGATGATGGCATTGGAGAACACCAGCCGATGACCGCGCTTCATCAGTGGCCGTGGCAGGAAGCGGTCCTCGGCAACAAAGTGAGTCAGTGCGGGAAAGCCGTTGAAGCTGGTGTTGGCGCCGTTGTACAAGATCGTCGCGCTGGCCGCCTGCAACAGGAAGTACAAGACGTTACCGACGATTCCGTGACCAAAGACCGCACGGCTGATCTCGGAAAGCATCGAAGGATATCCGGCCGTATATGGCGTGGCGTGAGTCGCGTAACCCAGCCACGCCACACCGGCCAACAACAGCCCGAGGATCCAGGCCATGACGGTGAGCACCCGGCGCGCGTTGATGCCCTCGGGCTTACGAAACAGGTTGACGGTGTTGGAGATCGCCTCGACCCCGGTCAGCGACGAGCCGCCGTTGGCGAACGCCCGAAGTATCACAAGGACGGTCGCACCCATCACCAGGCCGTTGCCCTGCTGTACCGGCACCGCCCCGGCAATGTGCTGCGGATCGTATTGCGGCAGGCTGAAGAAGATTTCACGAACAACGCCGACCACGATCATCAGCGTGAGCATGCCGACGAACCAGTACGTCGGCACTGCGAAGGTCCGGCCCGCCTCCCGCAAGCCACGCAGGTTCGCATAACAGAAGATGAGCACCGCGCCGATGGTGATTTCCAGGCTGTAGGGACCCAGCGCTGGTATCGCCGACACCACCGCCACGGTGCCGGCCGCACACTGGATGGCCACCGTGACCACGTAGTCGATCAACAGCGCCGCGGCCGCGACCTGCGCCACCCGGGGCCCGAAATTTTCCCTGGCCACGATGTAGGAACCACCGGCGCGGGTGTAGGCCACGACCACTTGTCGATACGACGCGGCCACCAGTGCCAAAATCAGCAGGATCACGCCGATCAGCGGCAGCAGTAATACGAAGGCGGCCATCCCGGCACCCGGTAGCAACTCAACCATGATCTGCTCGGGCCCATAAGCCGTCGAAGAGATCGCATCGGGTGAAAGCGCACCGAGCGCAACGGAATTCGACAACTTTTCATGCTGAAGGTCGTCGGTGATCATTGGCTTGCCGAGGAAAACCCGCTTCCAGCCGTCGTAGAACGACGACTGGATTTTCTGCTCGTCGGCCAATCCGGTCATCCGATATTCCTAACCAATCCCCGGGTTGGCCGCCGCCTTCCTTACGGGATCTTGACGCCTGGGTTCTTTGCGCTCGCCAGCTGAAATGTCAATCCAATGACGCAGCGTGGAACCGGCCTGAAATGATGGACGACGTGGGAGACGAGGTGAGCACCGGGCCGGGGGGAGCACCCCCGACGGCAGACCCTGCCACGGTTTTTGCGGCGCTGGCCGAAATCATCTACCGGGGCTCGGACTCAAGTGAGGTCTACGCGGCGATCTGTGTCGCCGCGACGCTGGTCGTAACGGGCTGCGATCACGCCAGCTTGCTGGTCCGCCGCGACCGTCGTTATGTCACTGTCGGCGCGAGCGACCGGATCGCGCAGCGAATCGACGACATGGAACGCCTCGCCGGCGACGGACCATGCGTCGACGCGATCGAAGAAGAGAAACCGCAGGTCGAACCAGACCTGACCACGCCGAGCCAATGGCCCAAGCTGGCCGCCCGGCTGGTCGCCGAGACCCCCGTCCGCGGCGCGATGGGATTTCGCATCCTGGTCGATCGGCGCAAATCCGGAGCGCTCAATCTGTTCAGCGATAAAGCAGGCGTCTTCGACGCCGAGGCCGCCGGCCAAGCCATCGTGCTGGCATCATTCGCCAGTGTGGCGATCAATGCCGTTGCACAAGGTGAGGATGTGGCCACCCTGCGGCGCGGACTGATCAGCAACCGGGAAATCGGCAAGGCCGTCGGCATGCTGATGATGCTGAACGGCATCGACGAGCACCAGGCCTTCGACGTGCTGCGGCGGTATTCCCAGGATTTGAACATCAAACTCGCCGATGTGGCACGGACAGTCATCGAGCACCGCGGTAGTCCGATATTCGGCGACCGCGATCAGTCATCGGGCTAGCGACAGCGCTGGCTGCCCGCTTACTCGGGCAGCCGTAACTCGGGTTTCTCGACCTCTTCGATGTTGACGTCTTTGAAGGTGACCACCCGGACCTGCTTGACGAAGCGGGCCGGCCGGTACATATCCCATACCCACGCGTCAGAGAGCCGCAGTTCGAAGTAGACCTCGCCCTCTGCATTTCGTGGCACCATCTCGACACCGTTTGCCAAGTAGAACCGGCGCTCGGTTTCCACCACGTAGCTGAACTGGCCCACGATGTCCTTGTATTCGCGGTACAGCGAGAGCTCCATCTCGGTTTCGTACTTTTCGAGATCTTCGGCACTCATCTGCTCAGCCGTCCTTCTCCGTCCGATCTACCCGACTTCTCCTCGGACCGCGTGCGGTCCGGTTCCATCTTTCCCCACCCGTCGTCGTCGCAGGGATCCGGCATGCACTCGGCCACGACCCGACTGACCCCCGATCCGGTCGCCACCCGCCGGACGTTGATGAACGAGTACCGATGCTCGGCACAGGGGCCCAGCTCGTTGAGCGCGGCAGAGTGGGCAATGGTGCTGTATCCCTTGTGCTCGGCGAACCCGTAGCCCGGGTGGTCGGCGTCCATTGCCACCATCAACCGGTCCCGGCTGACCTTGGCCAGCACACTGGCGGCAGCGATACAAGCCGCCGCCGCGTCGCCGCCGATCACCGGCAGCGACGGCACCGGCAGTCCCGGCACCCGAAATCCGTCGCTGAGCACATAGCCGGGACGCAGCGACAGCCCGGCAACTGCCCGTCGCATCCCTTCGATGTTTGCTACATGCACGCCGCGCCGGTCAACCTCGACTGACGGGATAAACACCACGTGGTAGGCCAGCGCGTAGCGGCAAATCAACGGGTACAGCTTCTCCCGCGTGTTTTCGTTGAGCTTCTTCGAATCATCAAGCGCAGCAAGGCTTTCCAGTCGTCCCGGGCCAAGCACACAAGCGGCGACCACCAGGGGCCCGGCGCAGGCTCCGCGGCCGACCTCGTCCACACCCGCTACCGGTCCAAGACCGCTGCGGTACAGCGCCGACTCCAGGGTGCGCAAGCCCGAGGATTTACGAATTACCGTCCGTGGCGGCCATGCGGTGGCCATGCCTACTGATTCTGCTGCGGATTGAGCGAACGCACACCACCCCATCGCGACGGCGGCCACACAATGAACCTTGCCTTACCGATGACGTTGCCCACCGGCACGGTGCCCGCCATCGGATCACCCGTGCACAGCAATCCGTTAACTGCGTCGGCGGGGGTACTGGTGCAGTGGGCTCGGGAGTCCGCCGAATGGGTGCGGTTGTCCCCCATCACCCACAACCGCCCTTGTGGGACGGTGACCGGCCCGAACTCGGGGCCCAGACACGGGTACACCGATGGCTCGGCGTTCATCGTGGCCGGATCCAGATAAGGCTCTTTCAACCGCGCGCCGTTGACCGTCAACCCGGTATTGCTCCGGCACTGCACGGTCTGTCCACCCACCGCGATGACACGCTTGACGAGGTCGTTCTCGTCGGGGGGCACAAAGCCGATGAACGACAGCGCGTTTTGCACCCAGCGCAGTGGAGCATCGTGCGAGCGGATCGACTTGTAACCCAGGTTCCACGTCGGCGGCCCTTTGAACACGATGACGTCGCCGGGGTGCGGTGAGCCGAAACGGAAGGTGACCTTGTCCACCATGATCCGGTCGCCGACGCAGCCCGAACATCCATGCAGCGTCGGTTCCATGGACTCCGACGGGATCAGGTACGGCCGCGCCACAAACGTCAACATGACGTAGTAGAGCACCAGCGCAATCGCTGCAAGGACGACGGTTTCCCGCAGCGCCGCCTTCTTTTTGCCCTCGGGTTCGTCCTCGTTGGTGTCGGTGTCCGCACTGCTTGATTCGGTGGTGGCCGGTTGGCTTGTCGCGACGTCTGGCTCAGCCGGATCAGAGTTGGGTTGGCCCTCAGGCGACGAGTCGGTGGTTTCGGTCACTGCGTCAGCCTAACCGGGCAACGATGCGCGTCGGCGCCGCCTGCCGCCGCTCGGCGGGTCAGCGCTTCTCTTTGATCTTGGCTTTCTTGCCGCGCAGCTCGCGCAGGTAGTAGAGCTTGGCGCGACGGACGTCACCGCGGGTCACAACCTCGATGTGGTCGATGTTCGGCGAGTGCACCGGGAAGGTCCGCTCGACGCCCACGCCGTAGCTCTCCTTACGAACGGTGAAGGTCTCCCGGACGCCGCCGCCCTGGCGACGCAGCACGACGCCCTTGAACACCTGGATGCGCTCTTTGGCGCCCTCGATCACCTTGACGTGCACATTGATCGTGTCGCCGGGGCCGAAAGCCGGGATGTCGTCGCGCAGCGACGCCTTGTCGACGAAGTCCAGCGTGTTCATGTCGGAAGACACTTCCTTGCGGTCGCGGCTGCGGGCTGCACGCTGCCAGAGCGTGGACAGTCAACCGAGCCGATGGATTCGGGCATCTGGGCGTGTCTCGCAGCAGGCGGGAGCGGACCGGCCGACCGGCAACCGCTGGAGACAACTGGTCAATTGTGCCAGATCGGGACCAGGCAATGAAATCAGCGCGAATCGCCGATTCCGGTTAGCCAGCCGTGACGTGGGCGAATGGTACATAAGACCGTTAGGGGGCTGTGGGAGGAGAGCCGTGCGAGCGCGACCGCTGATGGTGCTGATCACCACCGCGGTGGCACTTGCGGCGGTTGTGGCGGGCTTCCAAGCCAAGGTGTACGGCGCGCCCGGCGCCGCGTCGCACGTCGCCGAAGTGCCGCCGGCCATCGGGCCGCCT
>NZ_JBAUZA010000137.1:0-22400 GCF_049585075.1 Mycobacterium sp. | reverse complement strand
GGTATAGCGTCGCTCGCCCTGGACGATCAGCTCGCGGTCGCCGATCGCGGCAGCGATGGCCTGGACAACGGCGGGCACCGTGAATTGTGTTGCGTTGTCTGACATCAGGCCTCTCACGGCTGGTGCGGAAGTAAGCGAACCATCAGGCCGTTGGCCTCGCTGAGTAGCGTGCCGTCGGTCGCTGTCATGGTAGCGAAGATGAAAATCTTCCGGCCGTCGATCTCGGTGATA
Organism: Mycobacterium sp.; assembly: GCF_049585075.1. Classification (GTDB taxonomy): domain Bacteria; phylum Actinomycetota; class Actinomycetes; order Mycobacteriales; family Mycobacteriaceae; genus Mycobacterium. The sequence goes on along the minus strand of NZ_JBAUZA010000137.1, from coordinate 22,169 downwards.
CGGCCATGGGCGGTCAGTGGCTCGTCGATCGGGGTGATGTTGCGGTAGTCGACATGCAGATAACCCGTACGGGTCGGGGGGTGCCCGGCCGTGGAGACCACCATCCCGAGTAGCCAGTCGTAGAACAGTGGGATCATGCCGCCGTGCACGGCATTGTTGCCGCCTACGTGGGATCGGGTGAACTGCCCTTCCATGGTCACGCCGTCTGGCCCGGAGTCGGTGATCCTCCACGGTGGCAGCAGAGGATGACCCAGCCCGGGCAGCTCGATGACTCTTCCCGCCGGCGCCAGCGTTTCCGGGACCTGATGACCGTCCAGTAGCGCGCAGGCCTTTTCAACCTGTTCCGCCGCGGTCGTCCACATCGAACTTTCCGGATTAGTCGACACGGTGAGGTCTTGCAGGCGGCGCATCGCGTCAACGAACCGCCCCAGCCCGTGGGGCGCCTCGACAGGTTTGAGCTCTGGAAATCCGCCCCGGGTTTCGGGTGCTGTGTCGGTCATCGCTTGGTCCATATCCGGAGTAGGTCGTCGGTCGTGGTGATGGTCGCCAGCAGCGACAGCGTGTTGTCGATGATGGCCTCGCCGTACTCGGTGGGTATGCCGGCGACGGCATCGCGCGGCACGATGACGCGATAGGCGGCGTTGACCGCGTCCATGACTAGGTTTGGGATCGCGATATTCAGCGAAACACCGACCACGACGATCGTGGACACGTCGAGGTTCCGCAGCACCGCGTCAAGGTCCGTACCGCCCATCGGGCCGACGCCGTGCCATCTACTCAACACCAGATCGGTTGGCTCAGGACCTAATTCGGGCAACACGGCGGCTCCGGGCGTGCCTGGAGCAATGTCGACGGCCCCTTTTCCGGGGCCGCTGCCCCGGCTGAAGATCTTCGCGTTGTGGTTGGAGCCGAGCCCGTCGGGTCGTCGCTGTACCAAGCAGTGCACGATGCGCACACCGGCTGCCCGGGCCGCCGGCAGCAACCGGGTGATGTTCGGGAGCGCAACGCGGCGTGCTTCTTTGGCGAGCACCGCCAACCCTGCGTTCGGGCCGATCACTGCGCCTTGGCACTCCTGGGCGACGATCGCTGTGTGTTCGGCCGCCGCGAGCTCCGCCAGGTCGGTCACGCCGGCACTTCATAGAACTGAGTTGCCCACTTCCGCAGTGCCATATACCCTTTCGCGTCGACCTTCGAGAGGGGCGGACGCTCCACATACTTCTGGTAGCGCCAGATTTGCAGATCGTCGAAGACCGTTGACAGGAACTGCTTTTCGATGATGTCGCGCAGCTTGCCTTGTGGCACGTCGGAGGCATCGCCGGGGGATCGGGGCCACCAAATCGAGTAGAACAGGTCCGAATACTCGTCATCGACGGGTGTGCAGGTGAAAATCAGCCGATGGTTCTGCGCGCCCTCGAAGACGCTGATCGCCCCGCCCAGACCGAACAAGTGGCTGTGGAAGCGCAACGCCAGATCTTGCGGATTGTCGCTACTCGCGTCCGGCCAGCCGGCGACGAATTGCCACTCGTGATCAACGATCTTCCAGTCCAGCACTCGCGGCGTCACCGTGGCGTGGTGCACATACTCGAAATGAGCGCTGTCGGGCGCGTTTTCAGCCACGATCTGCGGATGCACCGGCTCGCGCTCCGCGCGCCGAGAGAACTCGGGATAGGCCCGGTAGTAGGCCGCCGGATCGGTCTCAAATTGCGGGAATTTACGGAAAATGTCTGGCATCTCCCATTGCGGTTCCTTGCCGTCGGGCTGATGCCAGATGAACACACAGTCGTACTGCTCGCGGACCGGAAAAACTCGCAGCCGAAGCGCCCGATTGGGGCGGTCCGGCTGATAGGGGATGTATCGATTGGTGCCGTCTGGACCCCAGCGCCACCCGTGGAAGGGACATTCGACGCAGTCGCCGACCACCTTGCCGCCGTGGCCGATGTGAGCGCCGAGGTGTTTACAGTGCGCCTCGAGCACATGCAGCTCGCCGGCCTCGTCGCGGTAGGCCACCAAATCCTCGCCGAAATAGTGCAGCGGGCGGACCTCGCCGATGGGAAACTCGGGAGACCAGCCGACCATGAACCAGCCAGTGACTTTCCAGGTGAACGGGACCTTCACGCGGGATCCTCCTGCCCTCGTCCCATCGATACTAAATACGTTACAGTATAGATTTCGGGCCAAAGGAGGCGTAGCAGGGTGGCTGATGATCTCGAAGCGATTCGCCAGTTGAAGGCACGTTACTGCCGTTTTCTGGACTTGAAAGACGCTGAGGGATGGCGCAGCGTGTTCACCACCGATGTGGTGGTCAAGCTCGATATGGCCCCTGCCATCGGCGGGGCCGACCCGATGACGGCCCCGCCGGTGGAAGGCGTCGACAACTTCGTACCGTCGGTGCTGGCCAGCCTGGAGAACGCCGCCACCATGCACCATTGCCATACCCCGGAGATCACCCTCACCTCACGCGCGACCGCGACAGGCATTTGGGCGATGGAGGACTGGATCATCTTCCCCGGCGGGCAGGAGTTGCACGGCGCCGGTCACTACCGCGAGACCTACGAGAAGCAGGACGGCACCTGGCGGATCAAAACGCTGCATCTGATCCGAACCATCCTGAAGATCACCGGTGGCGATGACGACTGAGGTCGACGCGCTGGTCATCGGCGCGGGGTTCTCCGGCTTCAAGCTGGCTTAGGTGAACGGCATGTCATTGGCGACTCGAGGCTTGGGCTTGGCCAGAGAGGTCACCCGCGAGCTCAGCATGCTGCTGCCCCGTACCGTGGCGGGGCTGAACGAGTCGACCGGTTGGGCCCCTGCCTCGCCGCGTGGTGTACGTCAGTTCGGCGAGGTGATGTTGGATGAGCTTGTCCTGAGCGGTTTTTCGCTGTTGGCTGGAAGCCCGCCAGCTGCGCGGCCGCTGAACGCATGTACCGCGGCCGCCGAAGAACTGTCCGCGCTTGGTATTGACCGCGCGCACACGAGCCCAAAGCCGTTGCGGGCGACGGCGGTACAGGCGCGACAGATTGCCGGCCTGACGTATGAGCGGATGTTTTTCGAGCATGATCCAGCGCTGCCGGCCACTCTGGCCGCCGAGGGCCTGGGTGGCCCGGCCAGGGCGGTGGTACATCTGTGCCGACATCATGACGGCCCACGCCCGTGGCTGGTCTGGGTCCACGGCGCCGGTCAGGGCGGTACCGAAGACCTGTTGTTGACCCGAATCGGCCGGATACATCACAAGTTGGGGTTCAACATCGCGATGCCGGTACAGCCAGGTCACGGTTGCCGGCGCCGCGAATGGCCGGCCTACCCGGACCTGGATCCGCTGGGCAACGTTGCAGGCATGATGCGGGCGGTGTCCGAGGTGCGCGCAGTGGTGGGCTGGGCGCAGCAGCAGTCCACCGCCGTTGTGGTGGCCGGGATTTCGATGGGCAGCCCGGTCGCCGCGCTGGTCTCCCATCTGGAAAAGAAGGTCGACGGCGTCGCGCTGTATACCCCGATTCTGGGGCTCAACGCGATGATCGCGCGACACCTAGCGCGATTCGGACAATCTCGTGATGACTTCCGCGAACTGTTGGAGTCCGCCGAGGTTGCCAAGCTGACCTCGGTGATCGACCCATTGGCGGTCATGCCGGCGCCGCCACCGCAGCGGCGGCTCATCGTGGGGGCATGGCATGACCGGATGGCGAAGCGTGAGCCGGCGATTGCTTTGCACGAGCGCTGGGGCGGCCAGTTGTACTGGTATGACGGCGGCCATGTCGGCCACGTGTTCTCCCGGCGGGTGCAAAAGGTCACCGGGCGATTCTTGAGCGGCGTCGCGCAGGAGGCGTCGATCCGTACTGCTGAATGATCCGGGAGCGAACGCAGTTCAGCTCGTCGTCGAGGTCATGCGCTTGTGGCACCGCAACCCACTGAAACGCGATGCCGAACACCGCCGCGGTGATGTCCTTGACGGCGGTATCGATATCGATACCGGATCGGACCGAGCCGTCCTCGATGCCGGTACGCAGGCCCGCCTCGACCTTGACCGCGCCACTCACGAGTTGGGTCTGGACTCGTTCGCGCAAGGGCGATGTCGTCTTCGCCGCTTCGAAGGTGGCCACGAACATCGCCCGCAAGAGTTCGCGATCCTCGGCAAGGATTTGCTGAATCCGATCGAAGTGCGCGAGGACCTGCTGCATACCAGTGATGCTGGGATCGGGGTCCGGGTTGAGCCGCTTTACATATTCGCCAAGGAAGACCTCAAGGATGGCGTCCTTACTGCCGTACCGGGCATGCACCATGGCGCGGCTGTATCCCGCGCGGCGCCCGATCTCTGCGGCCGTGGTCGCTTCCCAGCCCTTCTCCACAATCAGCTCAGCCGCTGCGTGCAGCAGGCGGCGGCTCGACAACTCCACGCGCTCGGGTTGCGTAAGCCCGCGTACAGGGGAAGGCACGGTTGCATTTTAAACGCTCGACAACTATGTTAGTTGTTTATTGTCAAATATCTTTTGGGAGCTCGAGGTGACACTGGCCGAAGCGCGCGTGCCCCGCGCAATCGACGAGGTGACTACACAGTGGCTGAGCGAAACGCTGTGCGCTGACACCGTCGGCTCGAAACCGCTGACTATCAATGCCATTCGCGTCGAACAGATTGCGCAAGACACTGGGTTCTCGTCGCTGTTATACCGGGTCCACTTGACGGGCGGCCCCGGCGTGCCGTCGACCGTGATCGTCAAACTGCCCGCCCAATCCGAGGCTCGGTGGGCGATGGACATGTTGGGCGGCTACCGGCGGGAGTTGTCGTTTTACCGATACGTGGCGGGCAGGGCACCGATAGCAACACCGCATGTATACGCCGCCGGGATGGCTGAAAAATCAGCGGATTTCGTGCTGGTTCTCGAGGATCTGCGGGATTGGGACAATGCCGATCATCTGGCGGGCCTGACGATGCATCGGGCCCGGCTGTGCATCGAGCAGTTGGCCGGCATGCACGCCTGGTCGGTCACCGCCGCCGGCCCGGAACTCAACTCGTTTCCGAGCCTTGACACGCCGATCGCCCGCGAAGTACTGCATCCCGCGTTCGAGCTGGGATGGCGGGTGTACCGCGACAAATCACCGGCGGCGGTTCCCCCCGCGGTGGCTCGCTATGCCGAACGATTCGTGCAACTGGCCCCGCAAGCGCTGGCTGCCTTGACAGCGCGCCCGATGCTGCTGCACGGGGATATCAGGGCCGACAACATGTTCTTTGACGGGGACTTGTTGAAGATCGTTGATTTTCAGTTCGTATCTCGAGGTGTCGGCGTGGTGGACGTCGCTTACCTGATCAGCCAAGGATTGCCGACCCAGGTACGCCGTGGACATGATGAGCAATTGGTACGCGAGTACCTCGCCTGGCTGACTGACGGTGGCGTTACCGATTATTCGTTCGACGAGGCGTGGCGGCATTATCGCTTGGCGTCCGCCTACCTCATGCTGCTGCCCGTCATTACCCTGGTCGGTTGGGACACCATGCCGGAACGCTCACGCGCGCTGTGCCTGAAACTAACCGAGCGAGCGGTGGCCGCAATAGATGACCTAAACGCGACCCAGGTCTTCGAATGAGCCCCGCAGTCCGCACCGCCCGCGAAGTGGTCGAGCTGTACAACTTGGTGGCCTGGAACGAGCGCAACCTGGATCTGGCGGAGGAGTTGTTCGGCGACAGCGTCATCCGGCACGAGGTCGGTGAGGCGCACACGCTGACCCACGCGCAGGCGGTCCAGCGGGTCGCCGACATGTGGCAACTGTTCGACAAGTTGCGCTTCGATTTGAATATCGTGATCGCCGGTGACGACGGCGAGCACGTCGCGATCGTCTACGACTCGTCAATGACCACGACGGACGGTACCCAAACCAACGTCGCCAGCATTGAGGTATTCCACGTCGTCGACGGCAAAATCACCGAGGTCTGGAATTGCGGCTACAAGCAAGGAGTTTGGAGTTGACCGATCCGACGCTTGACGAATTGGGCTACTACCTGCTGGCAGGGGCCGGCGGCGAGGGGCCGGCGACCTTGGTCGATGAGGCTCGCCGTGGCGAGGAACTGGGTTTCGGTACCGCATTCATCTCCGAGCGCTGGAACGTCAAAGAAGCGTCGTCGTTGACCGGGGCGGCGTGCGCAGTGACCAGCCGGATGCAAATCGTCACGGCTGCAACGAATCACAACACCCGACACCCTCTGATCACCGGATCGTGGGCAACCACCATGCATCGCCTCTCCGGCGGCCGTTTCACTCTGGGCATCGGTCGCGGGGTGGCGGCGATGTATGCGGCGTTCGGAGTGCCAGCGGTGACGACCGCACAGATGGAGGATTGGGCCCAGGTCATGCGCCGGCTGTGGCACGGCGAGCTGATCTTCAACCACGACGGGCCGATGGGCAAGTACCCCATCCTGTTTCTCGACCCTGACTTCAATGAAGACATCCGACTGGCGCTGGTGGCCTTCGGACCCAACACGCTCGCGCTCGGCGGCCGTGTTTTCGACGACATTATCCTGCACACCTACTTCACCCCGGAGACGTTGCAGCGCTGCGTCAAGACCGTTAAGTTAGCCGCCGAAAAAGCAGGCCGCGACCCGGACGGCGTGCGGGTGTGGTCGTGCTTCGCCACTGTCGGCGACCACCTGCCGGAAGCGCTGCGGCTGAAGAAGACCGTCGCGCGTCTGGCCACCTACCTGCAGGGTTACGGGGACCTGATGGTGCAGACGAATGGCTGGGATCCAGCTGTGCTGCAACGCTTTCGGGAAGACTCCATAGTGACGTCGATCGCCGGTGGGATCGACCACAAGGCCACCCCAGAGCAGATCGAACACATCGCCACGCTGATTCCCGGCGAATGGCTGGAACCGTCGGCCACCGGGTCGGCCGAGCAGTGCGTGCAACGCGTTCGCAAGGAATTCGACTACGGCGCCGACGCAGTGATCATGCACGGCGCGACGCCCGACGAGCTCGAGCCCATCGTCGCGGCATACCGAGCGACCTGCTAGTAAAGGGTATGTCGCAATACTTGAAGGACAAGGTCATCATCGTGACCGGCGCGGCCAGCGGCTTTGGCAAGCTGATTTCGGAAAAGTGCGCCGCCGGTGGCGCGAAGGTCGTCGGCATTGACGTCAACGCCGACGGCTTGAACGAGGTCTTCGACGGCATCCGGGCCGCCGGCTTCGAAGGCACCGCCCATATTGCGGACGTTACCGACATGGCCGAGGTCCAGGCCGCGAGCCGACATGCCGTCGACACTTACGGTCGCATCGACGTGATCGTGAACAACGCCGGCGTGATGCCGCTGGCATTTTTCGCCGACCACGAACGTGCCTGGGAGAAATGGCACAAGGCGATCGACATCAATATCAAAGGTGTCGTGAACGGCATCTCGGCCGTCTACGACACGATGATCGAGCAGGGCCGAGGCCACGTCGTCAACATCTCGTCCATCTACGGCAACGCCGGAACCGAAGGCTCAGGCGTCTACAGCGCGACCAAGGCGGCAGTCGATGTGCTCTCGGATTCGTTACGGGTTGAGACCCAAGGCAAGGTCAAGGTGACCACGGTCAAGCCGACCGGCGTACTCGGCACCAATCTCGCCAGTGGTGTCGTCAACGAGGCTGCGGCCATTGGCATCACCGGGCACAAAGCCGCCCAGTTCTTCGAGAATGCGGGCAATTTGCTGAACGGGGCCCTGCGACCCGAGCAGACCGACGTGGACTCAGTGCAGTACTGGCTGATCACTCCCGATGACCTGGCAAACGCGGTGGTACACGTCATCGACCAACCGTGGGGAATCACCATCAGCGACCTGACGGTACGCGCGAGCGGCGAGAATTACATCTGCTGACCCTGATCCACAGCATCTCCGCTAACCCAAGCTAAGAACTGCTTGAATCCAAGCTTAAGTTCAGATAAGAAATATGCGATGACGCAGATCACGGTATGAGGCGGGGCGCAGCGGTGATTCGACACAAGTTGCTCGTGAACGTTGGCGCTGTCGGCGCGATGGTTGGCATGGCTAGCGCGCTGAACAGCGCAGCTGCGTACGCCGACGTGAACGACCCGCTAGCGGGCAGCGATACAGCGATCATCCTCGGCGGAACCGGCGAGCCGATGCCGTCGACCGAGTTCGCGCAGGCCGCCGAGGATCTGTATTTGCATCCGCTGGGTTTCGCCGGCGGCGCGACCGACTCGACGGTCTGCGACATGATCGGGACCGACCCGTGCGCCGCGCCGCTGCAGGTGCTGACCACGCCCGAGTTGTTCCAGCAGGGCCCGGGCAGTCTCACCGACGCGGACGACGTCGTCCTCGCCGTGGAGAACGAATTCAACGCGGATCCGGGCGCTTTCAGCGCCGAGCATCCCCTGACGATTTTCGGCTACTCGCAGAGCGCCACCGCCGAGTCGATCGCAATGACCCGACTCGAAGAAGCCGGCATTCCCAGCGACGACCTGCACTTCGTGTTCATCGGCGACCCCTCCACCCCAGTCACCGGCGCTTGGTCCAACATCGAAGCGGACATGGACTCGGTGCTCGGCTCGAGCACGACGAACTATCTGCTCAACCTTTTCCAAATGGAGAGCGTCCTGGGCAACGTGACGCCGGATGATGCGTACCCGGCGACCATCTACAGTTTCGACCCCGATCCGGTTTCCAACTTCCAACAGGTCTTCGAAGCCGAAGGCCTGACTGGCGCGCTGCTGAACATATTCGGCACGCACGTGGAATACCTGGGGTTGACGCCGGCGGAGATCGCCAACGCGACCATTTCGACCGACGGTGACCTCACCTTTGTCAACATCTCCGACAGCGGCGTCAATAACGTCGACGCGTGGCTTACTGCATTGCTTTTGCACGGGGTTGCCGACAGCGGACCATTGCAGAGCGTATTCCAGTCCTTGGAACTGTTGTTCTTCAATACCTATTGATCCGAGTCATGGGCGCACTCAAATGGGTGCTTGTGCGACTGGAGCCGCGAGAACTCACGGCATGATCACGGTCCGGGTCACCGGCTCAGCGGCGGCTTGCCGGCTGGAGAGACCCCGAATCAGCGAGGTCCGCAACGCATCACGGGTTTCGCGGGGATCGATGAGCTCGTCGAAACCCATCCGCTCGGCCGACAGGAAGGACGCTTGCAACTCCGCATCGCGGAGCTTCGCGGTGAGGTCCTCGCCGGCATGCGACGCCCGGCTCAGAGCCGCCGCACTCATCGCGCCCATCGTCGCGCCGGGCAGGGCGAACGTCGCGACCTGATCGTCAAAACTCAACAGCGACATGACCATCGAGCCGAACCCGTACGCCTTTCGCAGCGTCAGGTGCAGCTTCAACGTGGTCGCCGCGGTCTGCGCGGCGAACATCCGCGCGCCTGCCCGCAGCACTCCGCTGCGCTCAGACCGGCTGCCGGGCAGCATGCCGGGGTTGTCGGCAAGGAAAACGATCGGCAGGTGGAAAGAATCGGCCACCATGATGAAGTGCGCCGCCTTGTCCGCGGCGTCGGCGTCAATCGAGCCGGCCAACACCTGCGGCTGGTTGGCCACCACCGCGACCGGATGGCCGCCCAAATGGGCCAGCGCGCAGATGATCGCCTTGCCGAACTGCGGCTGCACCTCAAACCAGTCCGGTCGGTCGAAGATCACGTCGAGCACGGCGCGCATGTCGTAAACGCGGCGGTTGTCACGCGACACGATGTCGAGCATCTCGGGTGTCTGCCGCGGATCGCTGGTCGCCCCTCTTTCAGCGGCCGTTATCGACGGGGGGTATGACCACGCACTGGGCGGGAAGTACGACAGGTAGCGGCGGATGTCGTCAAGCACGGCTTCGTCGTCCTCGGCGACGTTATGAATCACTCCGCTGGGCAACGCGACATCCGGTCCGCCGAGGTCTTCTTTCGAGATGTCTTCTCCGGTGGACTCTTTCACGACGGGCGGACCGGCGGTGAAGATGGCGCCTTGTCTACTCATGATTCGGAAGTCGCATACCGGAGCCACCAATGCGCCGTGCCCAGCCGACGGGCCCAGCACGCCAGCGACGGTTGGCACCCGTCCCGAGCACCGTGCCTGCGCGAGTAGGTCGGTAGGGCTACGCCCATAGTGGCCGCCGGTGGGACGAAAGCCGGCGCCTTCGAGCAGCATCACCAGCGGAATCTTGTCGCGCAGCGCCAGTTCGGCGATCCGGTAGCGCTTGGAGTTTCCTCCAGGCCCAATGCTGCCGGCCAGTGTGGTGAAGTCCTCGGCACCGAGCATCACCGGCGAGCCGTTGATCATCCCGGAGCCGATGACGATCCCGTCCGCGGCGATTTCGCCGCCGACCAGGGTGCCGATTTCGCGAAATGTGCCCTGGTCGAGCAGGTGGTCGATTCGCGCCCGGGCGTCGAGCTTGCCCTTGCCGCGGTGTTTGGCAACCCGCTCCGCACCGCCCAGCGCCCGGGTGTGCTGCCGGCGACGGTCGAGGTCGTCAAGCGTTTCCTGCCAGTCGGCGGACTTCGTCATCGCCATGTCCTCACTCGTCGCGCGTCACGTACTGAAGTGCTTACTGTAGCGTCTGCGAGAGGTGGGCGGCCACGGGCTGCATGACGACACGGAGACGGAGTGGTGCGATGACGATCCGGTTGACGGTTGACGAGGCGTGGGAAGCCCTCGAGTCGGCACATACCGGAATTCTGACAACACTTCGCCGCGACGGGATGCCGATTGCGTTGCCGGTGTGGTTTGTGGTCGACGATCGCAGCATTGCGCTGATGACTCCGGCCGGCACCAAGAAAATCGCCCGCATCCGTCATGACCCACGAGCGTCGTTCCTGGTCGAGTCCGGGGAGCAGTACACCCAGCTGCGCGGCGTCCATCTCACCGGGCGTGTCGAGGTCATCGAGGACACCACCGCGATGTCCCGCGTCGAGGCTGCCGTCAACGCGAAGTACGCAGCGTTTCGCCCGCGTACGGGCGGCTTGCCCGCGGCGGCTCAGGCCCACTACGCGAAGCAGGCGTTTCTGCGCTTCGTGCCGGATGGTCGAATCCTGACATGGGACAACGCCCGCCTCGCGATGAAGTAGCCGATGTCGCAGGGCTTTTGCCGCCACGCCGGAGCCGACATTGACCCTACCGAATCGCTTACTGTAGCTTCTCGAGTATGACCCGTGAGTGCTCCCAGCAGCGGCGGAGCGCGTGCGGATGACCGCTACCGTGGCATCGGGCCTCAAGGTCGACGGGGGCATTTTCACCGACCTCGCTCGAGTTCCTGAGTTGGCCGATGCCCTGGAGCAACAGGGCTACGACGCCTGCTGGACCGGCGAAATCAACCATGATCCATTTCTGCCGCTGCTGCTCGCGGCCGAACACACCACCCGACTCGAACTCGGCACCAGCATCGCGGTGGCATTCGCGCGCAACCCGATGATCGTGGCCAACCTCGGTTGGGATCTGCAGACCTACTCGCAGGGCCGATTCATCCTGGGCCTCGGCACCCAGATCAAGCCACATATCGAGAAACGCTTCAGCATGCCCTGGAGTCATCCGGTGGATCGGATGCGCGAGTTCGTGCAGGCCCTGCACGCCATCTGGTCGGCGTGGAAGGACGGCACCCGGCTGCGATTCGAGGGTAAGTTTTACACGCACAAGCTCATGACGCCGATGTTCACCCCTGAGCCGCAACCGTTTTCGGTGCCCAAGATCTTCATCGCCGCTGTTGGTGAATCGATGACCGAGATGTGTGGCGAGGTCGCAGACGGTTTACTGGCCCATGCGTTCACGACTCGGCGCTATTTGCATGAGGTGACGTTGCCCGCGGTGCAGCGCGGCCTCCAGCGTTCTGGTCGTGATCCGCACGCATTCCAGGTCGCCTGCCCGGTGTTCGTGGTGGCGGGCAACGACGACGCCGAATTGAGGCTCGGTGCGGCCGGCGTCCGCAAGCAGATTGCCTTCTACGGATCGACGCCGGCCTACCGCAAGGTCCTCGAACTGCATGGTTGGGGCGATGTAGCTAGCGAGTTGCATCGACTTTCACTGCAAGGCGAATGGGATGCCATGGGCCCGTTGATTGACGACGAGATCCTGGACGCCTTCGCGGTGGTCGCAACGTACGACAAACTCGCCGCTGCGCTACTAAACCGTTGCGATGGGGTCATCGACCGGGTGATGCCGTCGTTTCCGCGCACCGCTTCCAAGACCACGATCACCGCTGTACTAGAAGAGTTGCGTCAATGAGGAGCTGCCTATGAGCACGCCGACGATGGATGAAGCCGCCAAGGTCCTTACCGATCCGCTGGCATATGCCGACGAACCTAAGTTGCATGCGGCGCTTACTCATTTGCGTGCCAACGCCCCGGTGTCCTGGGTCGAGGTTCCCAATTACAAGCCGTTCTGGGCGATCACCAAGCACGCCGACATCATGGACATAGAGCGTGCCAACGAGCTGTTCACCAACTGGCCGCGCCCGGTCCTGACGACGACGGAGGGTGACGAGTTGCAGGCCGCAGCCGGGGTGCGCACGCTGATCCACCTCGATGATCCCCAGCATCGGGTAGTGCGGGCAATCGGCGCGGACTGGTTTCGCCCAAAGGCAATGCGGGCGCTTAAGGTTCGCGTCGACGAGTTGGCCAAGATGTATGTCGACAAGATGATGGCGGCGGGCTCCGAATGCGATTTCGTCCAGGAGGTCGCGGTCAATTACCCGCTCTACGTGATCATGTCGTTGTTGGGGATCCCCGAGTCGGACTTCCCACGAATGCTCAAGCTCACCCAGGAGCTGTTCGGCAGCGACGACAGCGAGTTCAAACGCGGCAGCACTAACGAGGACCAGATTCCTGCACTGTTCGACATGTTCCAGTACTTCAACGCTGTCACCGCCGCGCGTCGTGAACACCCGACGGAGGACCTCGCATCCGCCATCGCTAACGCGCGCATCGACGGTGAGCCGCTGTCTGACATCGACACGGTCTCCTATTACCTCATCGTCGCCACCGCCGGCCACGACACGACCAGCGCGACGATCTCGGGCGGCCTGCATGCCCTGGTCGAGAACCCGGATCAGCGGCAGCGGTTGCACGACAATCTCGACCTGATGCCGCTGGCCACCGAAGAGATGATCCGATGGGTCACCCCGGTCAAGGAATTCATGCGCACCGCCGCCGAAGACACCACGGTTCGCGGAGTCCCGATCGCGGCGGGGGAGTCGGTGCTGTTGTCATACGTGTCGGCCAACCGGGACGAAGACGTCTTCGAAAATCCCTTCCGCTTCGACGTCGGCCGCGATCCCAACAAACACTTGGCATTCGGCTATGGTGTGCACTTCTGCCTGGGGGCAGCGCTGGCCCGCATGGAGGTCAACAGCTTCTTCACCGAGCTGTTGCCGCGGCTGAAATCCATTGAATTGACCGGGCCTCCGCAGTTCGTCGCAACGACATTCGTCGGCGGACTCAAACACCTCCCGGTTCGCTACCAACTCCACTGACCCGGGTTAACGGCGGGCAAACACAAACCCTGGATTGGGGAACACCGATGGGCGGAAATGCCAAATATCTACCAAGCTGGGGATCTGCCGTGATACACCCACCGGTAGTGGATATCCTTAACGGCGTCGTAGGAGGAACTAAGGTCATGGCTGTCGCACGGTGCATCACCGCCACCGGCTTTCTCGCCGGTCTTGCTCTCGGACTCGCCGCCCCCGCGGGCGCATGGGGACCGACCGGGCCGGCACCATTTCCCGCTGGCTTCCAGCCGGACGCCCACTACACCGAGACGCAAATAAACCCAAAAACCATGCAGCCGTTCACCGTCCACGGTCAACCGGTCGTCAACCAGTGGTACTTCACCCCATGCGGTGACGGATGCGCCTCGGCCGCCCGCGAACCCGGTGGACAATCTCTCGGCCAGGCCAATTTGGTGAACGGGCAATGGGTGTTAGACACCACCGATGGTGCAGAATGCCCGGACGGCACCACCGTTCCCGATGCAATCGCCGCCCACCGCACGTGGGACCCGAACACCCTGGCAGGCACGATCCAGCTCTCCGGTAATAAGCCTGCCTGCGATTTTCCAGCGCGCGACCCAGAGACAGCGGACATCCAGCTCCAGCCAGCGCCCTGACGCTTCAGCCTGAATCCCCGCCCGCCGCCCGGCTCTGCTCCTAAACTCGCACCATTGTCATTAGTGCTGAGGATGCGGGAGCAAGCTTGTGTTGGGTGTTCATCATGCGGCGATCTGCACCGCCGATGTCGAGCGATCGATGAGATTCTGGCGCGACGGGCTGGAATTCACCGAGCTGTTCGATCACAACTTCCGCGGCGACTGGCCCGAACTCTTCGGGGCCGGCTCGGATCAGCTGCGGTCGATATTTCTCGGTGATCCGCAGACTCCCGACACCGGCATCGTCGAACTCGTGGTCTTCGAGGGAGCCGGCGACGCGCCGGACCCGCCGTCAGGTCCTCGGCACGGATTCTTTCTGCTGTCTTTGCAGCGTGACGTGGATGCCACGCTGTCCAGGTTGGCGGCTTTGGGTTTCACCGACGGCGTGCGCCGCATCGGTGTGCCCGGCCCGGCCGGCGCGACGGTCCCGATGGCGGTCATCACCGCACCCGACGGGATACTCGTCGAGCTGATCGGCGCGCCGGCATGAGCGCACTGGTCACTGGCGGTGCGTCGGGGATTGGGCGCGAAGTCGCCGGCCGGTTGCGCGATGCGGGACACGACGTTGTGGTGTGGGACCAATCCGGCGGCGACATCGATTGCGACATCAGCGATCCGGAGGCGGTGATCGCGGCAATGGGTCAAACCGTCCGCGAGCACAGCGTACCCACCCGGGTGGTGGCTTGCGCGGGCATCGGCGCGTCCGGCACGTTGCTGGCGGAGTCGGTTGAGCAGTGGCAGCGGGTGCTTGCGGTCAACCTCACCGGCTCCTGGCTGACCATCCGGGCCGCCGCTGCGGCGATGATCGACGCGGAGCTCGGCGGATCGATCGTTGGGGTATCCAGCATCAGCGGAACCGTTGCCGACCGGGATATGGGCGCTTACTGCGTGTCCAAAGCGGGGTTGAACATGCTGGTCAAAGTCGCGGCGGCGGAGTGGGGTGGCTACGGCATCCGGGTGAACGCGGTCGGTCCCGGCGTTACCCGGACTCCGATGCTGAGCGAAGCGGAGCAACTGCCCGGCTGGGTGGAAGGCTTGACCGAGCGCACCGCGTTAGGACGTCTCGGCGAAGCGGCCGATGTAGCCGATGTCATCATCGGCGTCCTCGAAATGTCTTGGGTCACAGGGCAGGTCGTTCATGCCGACGGCGGGCTCGCCCTGCACAGCCCGATCGATGCATACGGTCAGACGCAGCGACTCCGTGGGAACGTCACGCAACCCCGAAATCAATGACACCGCGAACGATTTCACCGTTGAGCAGGTCTGCGTACGCGTCGTTGATGTCGTCGAGGCGGTAACGTTTGGTGATCATCTCGTCGAGCAGCAGCTGTCCGGTCTGATAGAGCCTGGCCAGCCGGTAGATGTCCGCCCTTGCGTTGCACGAGCCGAATATTGTGCCGGCCAGCGTCTTGTTCATGAGGATGAAATCCTGCAGGTCGATCTTGACCGAATGGGTCAACTGCGAGGTCATGCCGGTGAGCACGCACGTCCCGCCCTTACGGGTGAGTTTGACTGCATCGCGCACGTCCTCGGGGGCGATCAGCGACGGTGAGACCACGACGGCGTCGGCCATCACCCCGTAAGTCAGACCACTGACCAGGTCCAGCGCCTCGGCTGCCGTTGCAGCGGCGTGGGTGGCGCCGAAGCGCAGGGCTGATTTTTGCTTGAACTCCACCGGGTCGACGGCGACGATCTGGGCGGCGCCGTTGATGCGGGCACCCTGGATCGCGCCGGTGCCGATGCCGCCCACACCGACAACCACGACGGTGTCACCGGCCCGCATGTTGGAGCGGTTCGCGACTGAACCGTAGCCGGTCGGAATGGCGCACGACAGCAGTGCGCTCGGCACCAGCGGCAGGTGCCGCTCGATCGTCACAATCGAATTCGTTGACACGACGGTGTATTCGGCGAACGCGCCGACCTTCGCCAGATGGCCGAGGTCCTTACCGTCGCCCGTGTGGTGGCGGAATGTGCCGTCGGTGGGCATTCCCGGCGTCAGGGTTCCGATACCGGCATCGCACAGGTACTCCATACCGGTTGCGCACCAGCGACATTGGCCGCATACCGCGACAAACGACATCACCACGTGGTCGCCGGGCTCGAAATCGATGACGCCGGGCCCGACTTCGCGCACGATTCCGGATCCCTCGTGGCCACCGATAGTGGGAAACATGGTGGGCAGTCCCATCGCCCGCAGGACCTCGTTGGGTGCTGCCATGTCGCCTTTGAGGATGTGGTCGTCGGAGTGGCACAACCCGGCGGCGGCGATTTGGACCAGAACCTCACCGGCGCGAGGAGGGTCTAGCTCGAATTCCTCTACGGACCAAGGGCCGCCGACATCATGCAGAATCGCCGCTCGGCTTTTCATGACATCGGGGAGAAGGTGACCGGAAGCTTGTTGGGCGATCGGAAGGTGAGGCCGACAATTCTGGCGTCGTCTCCTGTTCCGTCGTCGGGCACGAGGGCCAGGTTCGCGACGCGGTCGAGCAGGCTGTTCAGCATCACCTGGGTTTCCAACCGGGCCAGGTGCATTCCCAGACACATGTGGATGCCGCCAGCGAACGCGATGTGTGCTTGGCGCGGACGGCGGATGTCGAAGGTGTTGGAATCGGTCCAGCGGCTCTCGTCGCGGTTGGCCGATCCCATGCACATATCGATCTGCGCGCCGGACGGGATTGTCTTGCCGCCAATTTCGACGTCTTCGGTGGTGGTGCGCATGACCATGGTTAGCGGGGTTTCGTAGCGCAGCCCCTCTTCGATTGCGGCGGGAATCAGTGAGCGGTCTTGGTAAACCATCGCCAATTGCTCGGGATGGGTCAGCAACAGATACAGCAAGTTGCCTGACGAGCGATAAGTGGTCTCCAGTCCGGCGGGCAACAAAAGGCGCAGGAACGAGATGATGGCCTCGTCGGTGAGCTTCTCGCCGTCGATTTCGGCGGCCACCAGGTCACCGATGATGTCGTTGGTCGGCTTGCGGCGCCGCTGCTCGACCTGGCCGAGGAAATAGCCATACAACTCCGTCGCCGCGTTCAGCCCCGCCATGATGTCGGTCGGGATCGAGATCAGGTCCAGCGAGAGCCGCCGGAACAAGTCAAGGTCTTCACTGGGCAGTCCGAGCAATGCCGAGATGATGCGGGTCGGAAATTCGAATGTCAGGGCCTTCACCAGATCTGCATGCCCATCGTTCTTGATCTCGTCGATCAGCTGATCGCAGACCGGCCCAATGACCGACGGTTCCCACCGTTCCAGCGCGGTAGCACGAAATGCCTTGGCCACCAAGCTGCGGTGATCGTGATGTTCTTTGCCGCCCATAGCCAAGATGGTGTGGCCCATCACCAGCCCGATCGTCTTCTCGTAGGCGGCCGAGGTGAAGATCCGGTCATCGCGGAAGGCCTGGAAGACGCCGTCGTAACCGAACAACACCCACTCGTCGTCCGGCCGTAGTTCCTCGGGCATCTGCGTGTGGTCTGCCAGGGCACCGTGCCAGACCGGATCGGTGCGCCTCATGTATTCGAAGAACGGATAAGGGCTGGTTTCACCGGTGAAGTCGAGGGTGACGGGTTGACCGTCGGGATCGGTACTGAGCGTCATTCAGCGCTCCCTTCAGAGCAGCCGTGGATTATCGCTATCATAATATAAATAGCAACGAAGCCCAACGGCTTGTGGTGGCTACCGTAACGGGAACAGTATTGAGCTGCGCAATCAGTGGAGAGGCGGTGATCCGGCTGTGCTGAAACGCCGATTGGTTTGCTCGCTGGACGAGTTGCCGCCGGGCACGATGAAGCTGGTCGATGTCGGGAAGTTCGGAGTGGGTGTCTACAACGTGCGGGGGTCTCTGCACGCGATCGTCAATTACTGCTCGCACGAGGGTGCGCCTTTGTGCCTGGGCTACATCGGCGGAACCAACGAAGTCGACGCCGACGCGTCGGACGGGCTGCGGCGCACCCGAGACGGGCAGATCGTTCGGTGCCCTTGGCACAACTGGGAATTCGACATCACTACGGGCTGCAACGTTGCTGATTCGCGACGACGCATCCGTACCTACCAGGTCGACGTCAGCGATGGCGAGGTGTTTCTGACGGCATGATTATCGACGCCAACGTTCAGCCCCATTTCGCCACTAACGCCGAAATCCGGCGCTACCTGCCTGATGCCCACCGGCTGCGGGCGATTCCCGACGTCGAACAGCAGTGGTATCAAGCCCCGGGCGGCGACTACCGCCGCGACCTCTACGGCGAGCACTATCCGGGCTCTGATCCGGAAACCGTCGCCCGTCATCTTTTCGATGACGCGGGCGTGCAGTACGCCATCTTGAACCCGTTGACCCGCGGCAACATTGCCGACTATCTGCTCAATAGTCGAATTTGCGCCGCGGTCAACGACTGGCTGCTCGACCGATGGCTGGAGCCCGACACCACCGGCCGTTTCCGCGGCACCATCCGGATCAATCCCGAGGATCCCAAGGGCGCGGTAGCCGAAATCCAGCGCCTTGCCGCACATCCCAAGCTTGTCCAGATCGGCGTTCCGATGCAGTCCCGCGAGCCGTATGGCAAACCGATGTTCGAGCCGATCTGGGAGGCCGCCGCCGCCCATCGGCTTCCAGTGGCCGTACACATCAACGGCGGCAACGGCGTCGACTATCCGCCGACTTTCGCCGGCCATGCGGACACCTACCCGGGCTACGCGGCCTTCATGCCGCTCAACTATTTCGTCCACCTCGCCACGCTCATCGTCGAGGGTGTCTTCGGCCGGCACCCCGACCTGAGGTTCGTCTTCGCCGACGGCGGCTATGACATCCTCACCCCGCTGATGTGGCGGCTGGACACCTTCTGGTTGTCGATGCGCGACCAGACGCCGTGGGTGGACCGTTATCCCAGTGAATACTTGCCCGGCCATGTCCGGTTCTGTTCGTCAGCGTTCGATGGGCCGACCGACGCCGGCCAGATGCAGCGCTGGATGGAATTCTCCGGAAAGACGGACCTGTTGATGTACGGGTCGGGCTACCCGCACTGGTCGACATCGCCGCCGGACATGGCGGCCGCAGGTCTCGACGGCGCACAACGCGACAAGGTGTTGTGGCAAAACGCCGGCGAGCTTTACGGGCTTGCAGTTAAGGAGCGTGCCTGATGACCACGATCGAACGGGTCGAGCCGTCGACCCAGCAGGAAAAGGAAATAGCGGTCACCATTGTCGACACCGACGTCCACCCGCTGCCCGTCTCGGCAGATGTCCTCAAGTCGTACGCGCCCGCGGACTGGGTGGACAAGATCTGGCCGACTGGCAATGCGGTCACGCCAGTGCCGCACTTCTACGACACACCGGACTCGTACAAGACGTCGTCGCTGCGCGTGGACTCGTGGCCGCCCGGCGGCGGCGTTGCCGGCAGCGACCCGGATTACGCCGCCAAACAACTGCTGGTCGACGCCGGGGTGAGCATCGCGTCGCTGGAACCGATGTGTGACGCGCAGCTGCCGCACGCCGAGCATGTTTTGAAGTCGACCTACAACGATTGGCTCGCCGACGTCTGGCTGGACAAGCACAACTGGCATGGCCGCTGGCGCGGGTCGATCAGCGTCAGCGCACAGACCCCGGAGCAGGCGGCGCGCGAAGTTGAGCGGTGGGCGGGTCATCCGTACATGGCGCAGGTGCTGATGACCCCGCAAACCCGCGGAATCCCTTTCGGCAGCCCGCATTTCGACCCGCTGTATGAAGCTGCATCGCGTAACGGGCTGCCAGTGGCCACCCACCTGATGGGGCAGACCCCGTTCGAGCTGATTCCGCTTTACCCCGTCGGCAATCCGGCGCACTGGCACGATTTCTTCGCCTCGTGGCCGCTGCTGTACGTCGCGCATTTGATGAGCCTGGTGTTCGACGGCGCCTTCGATCGACACCCCGAGCTGCGGGTGGTGTTCATCGAGGGTGGCTTCACCTGGGCGATGCCGGTGATGTGGCGGATGGACCGGATCTGGGAAGCCCGCCGCGGCGACCTGCCGCACGTCCGTCGGCGTCCGTCGGAGTATGTCCGCGAACACGTCCGGTTCACCACCCAGCCGCTGGAAGACGCCGACACCGTCCAGTTCCGCGAGTATCTGGAAATGATGGACCTCGGCGACAACCTGATGTTCTCGACCGACTACCCGCATTGGAGCTACGACTCGCCGGACTACGCGATCAATCGATTCCCCGCGGCGCAGCGCGAGCGGATCATGCGCGGCAACGCGACGGCACTCTACGGGTTACCGGCGACCGTTAAGGCGTTGCCCGGGGAACAGCCGCCGGTCAGTGTCACTTCCGAGTGAGGCGTTGCCCCGACTGGTTGCCCTAGTCGCTGAATACGACGCAAAATGGTCGGCCCTCGACTTCGCCGGGGTCGCCGACCTTTGGGAAGACGACACACCGCAGCCGGTGTATATCGGCGACGAGTACGCGATGCCGCTGATCGGCGTCGACGAACTCGACCGGCACTGGGCGCGACTTGCGGGGCGGCTCAAGCGTGCATCGGTGTCGTCAGAGCTGCGGTCGGCCGATCTGCTTGCCGACGGCTTCGCACGCTGCGTCGTGTTTTGCCGATGGAACGTCACCGCACGCGAATCCGACGTCGAGCACACCGGGAGCAGTTGGATCACCTGGCTGGTGGTGGCTCGCGGCGAAAAGTACCGCATTTTCCATCACATGGAGTCCCAGGTTTACTTTGATGAGCATGACGACCGAGACTGATCGCGCGAAGCCGAGGGGGATCAGCCGCATTGACCCGGCGCTGCGGGACGCCGCAGCCGGCCTGGACATCGTGGAATTCCGTGCGGAGTCGCTACCTGGCGAGCGGGAGCGTGCCGATCGGCTGGCCGCCGAGCGCGCGGCAGCCGTCGACACCGGCAGCGTCGAGATCGAAGACCGCGCCATCACTGGTCCGGGGGATCGGCGGCTTGGGCTGCGCCTTTACCGCGGCCTGACCAAGTCGGCAGCTCCGCTGGCGCTGTACGCCCACGGCGGCGGTTTCGTGACCGGCAACCTCGACACCGATCATCCGCACTGCGTGGATCTGGCTCGCGCGGCCGGTTGTCTTGTCGTCTCGGTCGACTACCGCCTGGCCCCAGAGCACCCGTGCCCGGCAGCGCTCGATGACGTCGAAGCAGCGTTTCGCTACGCCGTCGAGAACAGCGCCCGCCTAGGTGCGGACGGCACCCGCATAGTGGTGATGGGCCGCGACGCAGGCGCGGCATTGGCCGCTGCATTGGCCCAGCGCATGTTCGACCAGGAGGGTCCGCCGATCCTGGCCCAAGTCCTGCACCAGCCGATGCTCGACGCCGACGCGACGCCGTCGCGACGGGAATTCCAGCGCACCCCGGGGCTCAATGGGCCGGCAGTGAGTCGCGCATGGGGCCACTATCTCGGTCACAGCGCCGCGACGGCGCAATTCGTGCCGGCCCACCGAGCGAACTTGGAAGGGCTGCCGCCGGCGTTCATCAGTTGCGCGGAGATCGACCCGTGCCGTGACGAAGCCATCGACTACGCGAATCGGCTGCTTCACGCCTATGTGCACACGGAATTGCACGTTGTAGCCGCCACGTTTCACGGATTCGATTCAGTGGTGCCCGAATGGGTCGTCTCTCGGGAAAGCGTTGCGCTGCACGCTCAGGTGCTTCGCCGCTCGTTCGCCATCTAGTTTTGGTTTCAGGTCAGATCGGCTGGAACTTCGTGATCAGCCAGTTGCCGTGCACCTTGGTCAGCGACACCAGCACGCTGCTCGACGCCATCGCCGGATCGGGCCGGTCTTTGCTGGTGGTGGCCTGGTTGACGAAGAGCAATACCACCGCTGAATTGGGGTGCAGTTCGGACGCCGCCGCACCGACAACCTGAGCGGTGGTGGTCAGCGCCTTTTCCTTGGCGGCCGGCGTCACGATCTGCTTGGTGAATTGGTCGTAGTAATTCAAGAAATCGCCGGTGAGATGGGATTTCGCAGCGGCGAAGTCCTGGTTGAGGGTGTCTGGTTTGTACGACAGCAACGCGACGGTCCCGTCGCGTGCGGCGTTGATCGCGCCTTGCGCGACCGCCGCGTCG
>NZ_JBAUZA010000136.1:0-2936 GCF_049585075.1 Mycobacterium sp. | reverse complement strand
CCACCGGGACGATCAACACCGCCGAACCGGCGCCGCGGCGCGGCAGCGCGGAGGCGACGGTGACGGCAGGGGCGGGGTAACCAGGTTGTGTGCTCACGAGCATCAACCCTAACGACGCACGTCGCGGTCCAGGTCATAGGCCACGACAGGCTCGTCGAAACCCTTGAGCTGCAACGGATCCATGACAGTCGCCGGCCAGTCCGGCAGCTTTTCATGCACTTCCGCTGCGGCGAGGATCTGCCCCGGTGATGCCGCGGCGACAAGTCGTGCGGCCAGGTTAACCGCGTTGCCGAAGTAGTCACCGTTGATGGTCAGGATTTCGCCGTAGCCCAGCCCGGCGCGGACCTGCACTCCGGCTTCCCGCGCCCGGGGATGGGCGACGAGGTCGATCGCGGCTTTTGCCAACCGCTCCGGGTCGGAGCTCACCCACATCACGGCATCACCGAGGAACTTCACTATGCGCCCGCCGTCGGCGTGCACCACGTCGCTGACGGTGTTGCCGAACTCGGTGAGCATTGCCGACAACTCCGCGGGGGTCATCTTTTGGGTCAGCGCGGTGAAGCCGGACAGATCGGCAAAACCAACGCCGCAAACCACGCTGCCCGCCGACGGGCCGGTTACCACGCCTTCGATGAACGTTCGAGTGCTGACCAGGTGGTGGCGGTGGACGGCGTCGATCATTGCCCCGACGCGAGGGACGAACTGTGCGGCGTCGCGGTAGACCTGCGCGGTGGCTAGCTCGTCCCCGGTGAGGCCGAGCCACATTTTGGGTTGACTGGTCCGGATCATCGACGATATGGCCTCGGCCAGCCGGGCCACGGTCGCGCCGAGGACCCGCAAGAAGCCGTCCCCGGCGTCGGGGCCAAACTGCATCCGCAGCGCCACCCAGGTCGCCAGGCTGTCGACGTCGGCCTGGCTCAATGCTGGGGTGTCCGGATCTGCAACGGTCAGGCCCAGCATGGCCCAGCCGTGTTCGACCTCCGCCAAATCCACGCCGATCGCATCCGCGGCGGTCCGCAGGGTGTAGATCGGGGGACCGGACAACAGCAGCACGTCACCGGCGAGTCCGAAGAGCCGGCCGTGACGCTCGGCCTCGACCATCTCGTCCGCGGTGAAACCGAGGCCCGCCAAGTACTCGATCAGGCCGGCGCGTTCACGCGCATTGGCGATCCCGGCAGCCTCCAGTGCGGCAAAGTCGACCACCTGCCCAAGTGTGCCAGCCATGGCCCGGATTAGGGTCGAATGCCGTGAGCACCCTTCTGCACGGACCACTCGAGGACCGCCACCGCGAGCTTGGCGCGAGCTTCGCCGAGTTCGGCGGCTGGTTGATGCCGGTGTCGTACGCCGGCACCGTCAGCGAGCACACCGCAACCCGCACCACGGTCGGCTTGTTCGACGTCAGCCACCTGGGTAAGGCGTTAGTGCGCGGGCCCGGCGCCGCAGAATTCGTCAACTCAACGCTCACCAACGACCTGAACCGTATCGAGCCGGGAAAAGCACAATATACCTTGTGCTGCAACGAATCTGGCGGAGTCATCGACGACCTGATCGCGTATTACGTTGGGCCCGAGGAGATCTTCCTGGTGCCCAATGCCGCCAACACCGCGGCGGTGGTGGCCGCGCTGCAGAAAGCTGCGCCGGTCGGGCTCACCATCACCGACGAGCATCGCGCTTATGCGGTGTTAGCCGTACAGGGACCGCGGTCGGCGGACGTGCTTGCCGGGTTGGGGCTGCCGACTTCCATGGACTACATGGGCTATGCCGACGCGACGTTCGCACAAGTGCCAGTGCGGGTTTGCCGCAGCGGATACACCGGCGAGCAAGGCTATGAGTTGCTGCCCTCTTGGGAGTCCGCCGGCGTGGTGTTCGATGCGCTGGTTGACGCCGTGAAGCGAGCTGACGGGCAGTTGGCCGGCCTCGGTGCGCGCGACACGCTGCGCACCGAGATGGGCTATCCGTTGCACGGTCACGAACTCTCGGCCGATATTTCGCCGCTGCAGGCCCGATGCGGTTGGGCGATCGGCTGGAAGAAGGATGCCTTCTTCGGCCGCGACGCGCTGCTAGCCGAAAAGGAGGCGGGTCCGCCGCGGCTGCTGCGCGGCCTGCGCGCGACGGGCCGCGGTGTGCTGCGACCAGACCTAGCCGTGCTCGACGGCGACAACAAGGTCGGAGTCACCACGTCGGGCACATTTTCTCCGACGCTGAAAGCCGGGATCGGGTTGGCGCTGATCGATAGCGACGCGGGCGTCGAAGACGGTCAGCATGTCACCGTCGATGTTCGGGGCCGAGCGGTTGAATGCGAAGTCGTGCGTCCACCGTTTGTCGAACCAAAAACCCGGTAGCGCCCGGTTATAGAATCGCATTCATGAGCCGCGCCGGCGACAATTTACAACGCAGCGATGGGGTGGGGGCACCTCCCGCTTGCGGGGGAGAGCGGCGCGCATGAGCAGCGACGCCCTCGAGTTCACGGTTTCCCGCGCCACGAACCCGACCAGCGACGAGGCGCGTGACGCGATACTCGCCGACCCCGGTTTCGGCAGGTATCACACCGACCACATGGTGTCGATCGATTACACCGATGGAGTCGGCTGGCACGACGCACGGGTCATCGGGTACGGCCCGATTGAGCTGGATCCGTCGGCGATCGTGCTGCATTACGCGCAGGAGATATTCGAAGGACTTAAGGCCTACCGATGGCCGGACGGGTCGATCGTCTCGTTCCGTGCCGAAGCTAACGCCGCGCGGATGCGAGCCTCGGCGCGGCGGATCGCGATCCCCGAGTTGCCCGACGAATTGTTCATCGAGTCGTTGCGTCAACTGGTCGCCGTCGATAAGGCGTGGGTTCCGCCGGCCGGTGGCGAGGAGTCGTTGTACCTGCGGCCGTTCGTGTTTGCCACCGAGCCGGGACTGGGGGTACGCCCGGCCAAGCGGTATCG
>NZ_JBAUZA010000135.1:0-12344 GCF_049585075.1 Mycobacterium sp. | reverse complement strand
ACTCCTGCCCCTGCGAATGCCGTCCCGGTAGCCGCGGCCGCGCCGCCAGCACCGGCACCCGCACCCGCGGCCGCAGCTCCGGGCTTTAGCCCGGACGCGCCGCCCACGCAGGATTTCATCTATCCGTCGATCAGCAACGGCTGCCTGGCCGACGGCGGTAACGTGCTGGCGCCCGCGCTGTCAGTGGCCGGGCCCGCGAAGATCCCTGCCCCGGGCCCCAAAGCCGGACAGACCGCCTACGTCTTCACCGCCATCGGCACCCCGGGCCCTGCCGACGTGCAGAAGCTGCCGTTGAACGTCACCTGGGTCAACCTGACCACCGGCAAGTCCGGAACGGTCACCCTCAAGCCGCGCACCGACATCAACGCGGACGGACCCACGACGTTGACCGCGATTGTCGACACCGGTTCGGGCAGCGTCATGTCGACGATCTTCGGGCAGGTCACCACAAAGGACAAGCAGTGCCAGTTCATGCCCACCATCGGCTCGACGGTGGTGCCCTAAACCCGAATCAGCGGTCAGTACGCCATGAACAGGATGGCGTCCCGGTCGTACTCCAGGCCGGGATGAACACTGGCCAGGTGCGCCTGGGTGAGCTCGACCAAATCGTCTTCGTCTTTGCCGACGATGGCCTCGCCGCACGGACAGTTCAGGTGTGTCTTCACGTTGCCGCCTTTCCCTTCTGAGCTGCCTTGAGCTGCTTCTTGTATGACCGCACCTGCTCGAGCGAGCGGGCGTCGGCGATATCGGCGACCGACATGTGGGTGCCGGCCTTGCCGTAGTCGCCGGCGGCTGTCCGCCAACCCTTCGGGGTCACCGAATACTGCTTGCCGAGCAACGCCAGGAAGATTCGCGCCTTCTGCTCGCCGAATCCCGGTAGCGCCTTGAGCCGCCGCAGCAACTCAGGCCCGTCGGGGTTGCCCGCGGTCCACAAAGCGGCGGCATCCCCGTCGTATTTGTCCACGATGATCTGGGCCACCGCCTGGATGCGCTTGGCCATTGAGCCTGGAAAGCGGTGTACTGCAGGCCTTTCCGAACATAGGTCGGCGAACTTGTCCGGGTCGTAGTCGGCGATCGCCGCTGCGTCGAAGCCACCCATCCGATCGGCGATCTTCTTCGGGCCGGCGAACGCGACCTCGAGTGGGATCTGCTGATCTAGGACCATCCCCACCAGCAACGCGAACGGATCGGCTGACAGCAGCGCATCCGCGGCCGGGTCTTGGGCAAGCTGCAGGTTCGGCACCGTCACAGTCTAGGACTCGGCCTAACGGCTACGGTGGCGGTACGCAAAAGGATCGGTGAGGGGAGCGCGTCAGGATGACCGGCACTTACTTGAGGAACCTCGCGGGATTCACCGGACTCTCCTGTATCTCCATCGGCGTCTACCATTTCGCGCTCGGGACGGCGTCGGTTCCCGGCGCGACCGACGCCAACGCGACGGTCGATTCGCGGGAGCGGTTCTACTCTGCTTATTTCGCCGGGTATGGCCTCGCTTGGCTGCGGGCCGCTCGCAAATCCCCGATCCGAGCCACCGACGTGCGTCTACTGGCCGGGTTAATGCTGCTTAGCGGTGTTGGACGGTTGATTTCGCTGGTCCACAATGGCCGGCCGCACTGGTTCCAGGAAGTGCTCGCAGCAATTGAATTCATGGTTCCCGCAGTATTTTTCGGGATTGCCGATGGCGAAGAGAAAGCCGAGCTGCCGTCTGCTGGGTAACCGACTACCCGCTCTTACGCCGGAACTCTCGACGGTTCTCCACCGGCCCGTGCGTGCGGGGGCCCTTGGCGCCGCCGTCCTTGTGAGCCGCTCCGGTCGCCGACTTTGCGTT
Organism: Mycobacterium sp.; assembly: GCF_049585075.1. Lineage (GTDB taxonomy): Bacteria > Actinomycetota > Actinomycetes > Mycobacteriales > Mycobacteriaceae > Mycobacterium. The sequence continues at coordinate 10,516 of NZ_JBAUZA010000135.1, read as the reverse complement.
CTTGCGCTCTAGGGCTTCTCGGAATTTGCGTTTGGTGCCGTCCTCCGACCCGGACTCCGACCCCGACTTGGATGCAGCCATGCCCGCAGCCTAACGCGACGACGATGCGCGCCGCGACGCGGCGTGCGGTGGGGGTACCGCCCAGCCGCGCAGCGGCGAGGGGGAGAGTCGCGCCATCGGCCTGAGTCACCGCACGCCCGGAGGCATGCCGTATACGTGTGCGATCGGCATTGTCAGCAGGACGCGACGGTCGGTGACCATGGCCTGGCGGTAGTCATCCCAGTCCGGGTGTTCACCGGCGATGTTGCGGTACAACGTGATCAGCGCTTCGACCGTGTCGTCGTCGCGCGCCAGCGCCGGCGGTGTCAGCTCCGCGGTGCCCTCGGCAACGGCATAGGACCACCCGTCGTCGGAGCTGACCAGCAGCGAGGCCCGCGGGTCGCGGCGCAGATTGCGGGTCTTGGCGCGCGGCTCGGTGACCGACACCTGGACGGCGAGCTTGCGGGCGTCGAAGTGGTAACTGACGTTGGACAGCTGTGGACGCCCGTCGCGCTTGACGGTGGCGAGCACGCCGAGGGAGTTATCGGCGATCACGGCCAGCAGCTTGTCGTCGAACACATGGCGTCCCATAGCGGAAGCCTACTAGTCGTCGCAGGGCCGCTACCATCACGTTCATGACCCGTTACGTGGCGTTTCTACGCGGGGTGAATGTCGGCGGCGTCAACCTCAAGATGGCCGATGTCGCGGATGCGTTGACCGAAGCCGGGTTTGGGCAAGTGCGAACGATTTTGGCGACCGGCAACATTCTGCTGGAGTCGCGAGCTGGTGCGGATGCGGTCCGCGCCAAGGCCGAGAGCGCGCTGCGGCAGCGATTCGGATATGACGCGTGGGTGCTGGTTTACCCCGTCGAGACGGTACGGACCATCGTCGACGGCTACCCGTTCGAGGCCGAGCGAGACGGCTACCAGTCCTACGTGACGTTTGTCAGCGATGCCGACGTGCTCGACGAACTCGCCGGGCTGGCTGACAAAGCCGGGGCCGACGAGAAGATCAGCCGCGGACCCGGTTCCACTGGCGTGATCTATTGGCAGGTGGCCAAGAACCACACGCTGGACAGCACGATCGGCAAAACGATGGGCAAGAAGCGATACAAATCGTCGACCACCACGCGCAACGTGCGCACGCTGGTCAAAGTTCTGCGCTGATCTCAGTCGTCGGAGGCGGCCTCGAGGTAGCGCAGCGCCTCGGCCTTGCCGAGCCCCAGTCCTCTTGCGACGTCGAGGTAGCTGCGCGCCGCGGCCGCCATCGCGGAATCCGACGGGTCGGCGCGGGCGACGAATGTGCCGAATCGCCCACGGGTTTCGACGACGCCGGCGGTCTCCAGCTCGCGGTAAGCGCGGGCCACGGTGTTGACCGCCAGGCCCAGCTGACCGGCCAGTTCGCGGACTGTCGGCAGCCGGGTTCCGGGCGGCAACCTACCGTCTCGAATCGCGTCGATGATCTGGTTTCGCAGCTGGTCGAACAGCGGTCGACCAGCTCGCCCGTCAACCCGCAGCCATTCCCCCAGCTCCACCTGCTCAGTATCGCGCAGCCCGGTTATGTTCGATGGCGGCGACCCGCTGCACTCGGCTTCGCCGAGTTTGCGATCGCCGCTATGTCGGATGGCGGCGACCCGCTGCACTCGGCTTCGCCGAGTTTGCGATCGCCGCTATCTTGGTGGGGTGCGGATAACGGTCTTGTCCGGCGCGGGGATCTCCGCGGAGAGCGGCGTGCCGACGTTTCGCGACGACAAGAACGGACTGTGGGCTCGGTTCGACCCCTACGAGTTGTCCAGCACCCAAGGCTGGCTTGCCAACCCCGAACGGGTGTGGGGCTGGTATTTGTGGCGGCACTACCTGGTGGCCACTGTGGAGCCCAACGACGGGCATCGCGCCGTCGCGGCCTGGCAGGACCACGCCGAGGTCAGCGTCGTCACCCAGAACGTCGACGATCTGCATGAGCGCGCCGGCAGCTCACCGGTGCATCATCTGCACGGCAGCTTGTTTGACTTCCGTTGCGCGACTTGCGATTTACCCTACACCGGCGAACTGCCCGAGATGCCCGAGCCGACCCTGGAAGTTGAACCGCCGACGTGCAACTGCGGCGGTTTGATCCGGCCCGACATCGTATGGTTCGGCGAGCCGCTGCCCGAGGAGCCATGGCAGAGCGCGGTGGACGCGACAGTCGCCGCCGACATTCTGATCGTGGTGGGGACTTCGGCCATCGTGTATCCAGCGGCGAGCCTGCCCGAGTTGGCGCTGGCGCGCGGCACGGTCGTCATCGAGGTCAACCCGGAGCCAACGCCGCTGTCCGACAGTGCGACCCTCACCGTGCGCGAGTCGGCCAGCAAGGCGCTGCCGACACTGCTGCAACGGCTGCCCGCGCTGCTGAACTAAGCCGGACGCCGCGCCCGGCCGAGCACGAACTCGGACACCGGCAGCGGCGCCCATACCGGCAACGTCTGCTCGATTCGGGCGTCGTCCACTTCGAATCCCGCGGCGCGGATCGACTCGCCGGTGCGGCGGTGGGTGTGACAATTGCCCGCCAGCTTCGGCCATATCGTCGCATCGGCGAGCCGCTGGAATCGGCCGCGAATCCCGCCGCTGGCCACATGCTCCAGATAGCGCAGCTCGCCACCCGGACGCAACGACGAAAATAGTTGCTGCAGAACTGAATTGGGGTCGTTTACCGAACACAGGACCAGCGAGCACACCACTGCGTCAAAGGGCTCGTCGGCTGCGAAATCCTCCACCGCCGCGTCGCTCACCACAACTGGAACGCCTGCGTCGGCGGCCGCGTCGCGCGCTCGCACGGCGAGCCGATGCTCGGGCTCGACCGCCACAACCTGCGCGATGGAATCCGGGTAGAACGGAAAGTTGGTCCCGATGCCCGCGCCGACCTCGAGGACCCGGCCGGACAAGCCGGCGAGGTTTTCTCGACGAAGCGCGCGAATCTGCTCGGTCTCGTGGGCGGCGATCGTGGGCCAAATCCGGGCGAAGAACGGGTTGTCGACCGTTACCGGGGGCCGCTGGCGCGAAGACGTCACGCTGGTGAACCTTCTGTCCGTTTCTGCAAAGAGCCTGCCGCCATCAGCCATTCCACCGTCTGCTGCGGGGTGGCATCGGCGCCGGCGAGCCCCTCCACGATATGCCCGCAAAACACCGCACCGAGTACCCGGTCGGCGAACTCTTCTGGGTCGCCGAACGGCAGGTGCGGTTTGGCGATCATCAGCGATGCCACGCCGTGCGCTGCACTCCACAGCTGCAGGGCGACGGTCGCGGCATCGCCGGGTGGGCAGACGCCCTCGTCCATCAGCGACCCCACGGTGGCACACATGTGCTCGAACGCCGAACTCGCCAGGGCTGCGTCGACGTCGCTGCCCGAGCGCCACTCGCTCATCGTCGCGATCCGGTAGAGCTCCGGGGTCTCGGTCGCGAACTGGACATATGCCCGCCCCTGTGCACGTAGCACCTCGATGGTGGACGGCTGCCCCGCGGAGACCCGCTGCATTTCCTCATCGAGCTTCTCGAAGTAGCGTGCGCAGACGGCGTCGAGCAGGGTGTCTTTGTCTTCGAAATGCAGATAGATCGACGGCGGCGTCACCCCTACCCGGTGTGCCACTGAGCGAATCGAAACCGCTTTGGCGTGCCCGGTTTCCAGCAGGAGGTCGGTCGCGGCGTCCAGGATTTCGTCGCGCAGCAGATCGCCGGATCCACGAGGTGCACGACGACGGCGAAGGTTGTCCGCTGCCGGGCGGGCCGGGCTAGCCATTGTCGGTGACTGTCGCGGCGGCACGCGCGCCCCGACCGCCGACGGGCACTGCCGAGTCGACGTCTTCGCGGCGATGCCGCCCGTTCGAACTTTCAGCCGCCTCCGGCAGGGTCGCGCCGTCGGCCAACTCACTGATGCCGAACCGCTCATGCAGCCAGCCCAGTGGTTTGGGCGCCCACCAACTCCACCGGCCGAGCACATGCATGAACGCCGGAACCAGGACCATCCGCACCAACGTGGCGTCGGCCAGCACGGCGAGTGTCAGCCCGACACCGAACATCCGCATGAACGACACCTGAGCCGGGATCAACGCTGCGAACGAAATCGACATCACCAGCGCAGCGGCAGTAACCACGCGGCCGGTGCGCGCCAGCCCGAGCGCCACACTTTCGTCGTTGTCGGCACGAATTCTGCTGTTGTCGGCCGTCGCAGGGCGGGCTGCGACGGAAGCCAACCAGAACTCCCGGATCCGGGAAACCAGGAACACCTCGTAATCCATCGACAAGCCGAACGCGACGCAGAACAACAGCACCGGAATGTTGGCCACCAAGGTCCCGCTGGGGGTTGTCCCGAAAGCACCTAAGTGGCCGTCCTCGAAGATCCACACCAGTGCGCCGAATGCCGCGGTCAGCGACAGCACGTTGCACACCAGGGCCTTCAGCGGCAGCACGACGCTGCCGGTCAGCAGAAACAGCAAAGCCAACGTGATAACGGCGATGAGCCCCAACACCAGCGGCAGCCGCGTGGTGATCCCGTGCACGCTGTCGCGGTTGATCTGAGCCAGGCCAGCCATCTGCACCGACCGGCCGGCCGGCCCGGGGACCTGGTGCAGCCGGTCCAGCTGGGTGTCGGAGGCTTGCGAGAACAGCGGCGCGGTGGTGGCGACGGTCAAGAATGCGCTGCCACCGGTTATCCCGGTGGGCGCAGACGGCGGCCCGACTCGGTTGCCGGCCGCGAACGTCCCGGTCGGGGCGGATACCACCGAGACGTTGGCCACCCGGGACAGGTCGGCGGCGTAGCGGTCGAAGTCGGCCGGGCTCACTCCGCGGGCGTCGGGAATGACGACGGGCACCGCCGTCGCCGAGTCATCGGTGAAGTCGCGGCGTAACTGGTCACCAACCGCGTGCGCCGAGGTCGATCGCGGCAGCACCCGGTCGTCGGGCATACCCCACTTCACCGAGAGGAACGGAACCCCCAGCATCAACAGCAGCGCGACGACGGCCAGACCAACCGGGATTGCTCGGCGCATGACGAACTTGGTCAATCGATACCAGAACAGTTGTTCCACCGGCTTGTGCACCGGATCCGGGCGACCGAGTATCCGCCGGCCGAGCTGGCGCACGTCCAGCGCGTCCAGTCGCGGTCCGAGCAGCACGATCGCCGCCGGTGTCACGAGGATTGCTGCCACCGCGACGAACGCCACGGTGGCCACGCCGGCGTAAGCGAAGGACTTCAAGAAGTACATCGGGAACAGCACCATCACCGCCATCGACAATGCGACGGTCGTCGCCGAGAACAGCACCGTGCGGCCGGCGGTCGCCATGGTCCGGATCAGCGCCTCGTCGCGACCGCTGCCATCGGCCAACTCGTCTCGATATCGGCTGATGATCAGCAGGGTGTAATCGATGGCCAGGGCCAGGCCCAACGCGGTGCTGAGGTTCAGTGCATAGGTCGAGACGTCGGTGCCGAAGCTGATCAGCCGAAGCACCGACATAGAGCCGACGATCGCCAGCCCGCCCAGGGTGATGGGCAAGGCCGCGGTCAGCAACCCGCCGAAGACCCAGACCAGCACCAGGAAGCTCAGCGGAATCGCGATGGATTCCATCAGCAGCAGGTCACGCTCGTTTTGGTGGTTGATCTGGTTATAGACCATCGCCACGCCACCGGCGCGGACGGCGACGCCGTCGCGATCGTGCACGACTTGCTGCGCCAGCGCCTTGGCGTAGTTCTGCGCGGAGTTCTCGCCGCCCGCGAGATTCGCCACGATCAATCCGGACTTGCCGTCTTTGCTCACCAGATCGGCGGCCAGGTGCGGCGGACTGGCGCTGGGTCCGGTCCACGCCGAAGACACGTTGAATACCCCAGCGGACCGTTTCAGCTGCTCGACGATGTCGGTCGCAACATGGCGGGCTTGGCCGCTTTGGGCGCCGGCCGGCGCAGTCACCAGGATCACCAGCTGCTGATCGCTCTGGCCGAACTTGTCGGTCAACAGCTTGCCGGCCGCCGAGGACTCCGAATTCGGGTCCTGAAAGCCGCCGGCGGAGAGGCTTTTGGCTACCGGCAGCCCGAAGATCGCGGCCCCGACCATGACCAGGCCTGCGATGAGAAGTATTCGGCGCGGCGCGGCGATGGCAAGGCGAGCGATTCGCTGCAGCATGCGTGTCCTTCCGCCATGGATATCGGCGCTAACTTATCAGCGATAACCTAGCGATGCAACGTGTAGCGCGCCCCTCAACGCCTTATCGATAGATACGTACCCGGCATCCGCGATAGTTCAACGCAACGCCGATCAACCACGACATTCCGCGGAGCCTATCGCCTGGTAATTCGATCCATGACCAATATCCGGCATGCCGGACGTCACGTCCACAGCGTCACAACCCTACCCGACGGTAATATTGCCAACGTTTTCCGAATCGTGACTCAAAGATTCCTTAATGGCGACTCATACGCTCATCTACATGTGGATCGACGATTCGAGTGCCGACGTAATCAAGGCTGATTTCGAGGCTCTCTACCACGGCGACGTGCTAGTGGAAGGCGAGACCTCGGAGCAACTCGACGACTGGCACCCGCTGCCGACTGCGAGCTGATCTGACATAGCGCGCCTGTCGAATCGGGCGCGCTGGCGACGAGGTACCACCGAGCCTCAAAGGCGCTTGTGCCGTTGCCCCATTTGTTTCGGCCCCCGGCCCCCGGGGGCCTTTTTCTGCCCGACTCCTCAGCAGCCGCATTGCGGCTGCATCGTCGTCGGGCGGTGGGGGCCTTTTCTTCGGCTGAGTCGCTGCCCGGATCAGCGTTAGCGAGGCGCCATCCGAATCGCGCCGTCGAGCCGGATGACCTCCCCGTTGAGCATCGGGTTCTCCACGATGTGCACGGCGAGCGCGCCGTACTCGTCCGGGTTACCGAGCCGGCTGGGATGCGGCACCTGCTGGCCGAGCGACTGCCTGGCCGGCTCGGGCAGGCCCGCCAGCAATGGGGTGTCGAACAACCCCGGGGCGATCGTCATCACGCGGATGCCCTTGCTGGCCAAGTCGCGTGCGATCGGCAGCGTCATGCCGACCACGCCGCCCTTGGACGCCGAATACGCGGCCTGTCCGATCTGGCCGTCGAACGCCGCCACCGAAGCGGTGTTGATGATGACACCGCGCTCCTCACCGACCAGGTCATTTTTGGCGATGCGCTCGGCGCCCAACCGCAGCACGTTGAAGGTGCCGATCAGGTTGATCTCCACGACGATTCGGAACAGGTCCAGCGGGAACACGCCGTCCTTGCCGAGCACCCGGATGGCATTACCGGTGCCGGCGCAGTTCACCACGATGCGCAGCGGGCCCAGCGACTCGGCGATGTCCAGCGCCGAGGTCACCGCCTTCTCGTCGGTGACGTCGGCGGGCGCGAAGCGGGCACGATCGCCGAGCTCGCGGACGACCTCCTCGCCCTTGAGGTCGAGCACCACCACCTGCGCGCCGCCGTCCAGCAGGCGCCTGGTTGTGGCCAGCCCCAGGCCGGAGGCCCCGCCGGTGACGAGCGCTACGGCATCCCTGATCTCCACGCAATGTTCCTTTCGGTTCGGTCGGGCCGCTCCCCGCGGGAGCCGACCTACTGGTTGGTCGGGACTATACCCAGTCGCTGAGGACGGCTTCGGTGTCGGCTCCGGGCTGCCCGGGCGGGCGGGGCTCGCCGGGAGACGTGCGCGAGAACCGGGGCGCCGGCAACGGCTGCAGCCCGCCGCTGGTCTGGTAGAAGGTTTTCCGCTGGGCGATGTGCGGTTCGCTCTCCACCTCACCGAACGCCAGCACCGGCGTCACGCACGCATCGGAATCGGCGAAGACCTTCGCCCAATGGTCGCGGTCGCGGCTTGCGAACACCTCGGTGAACCGGGCCCGCAGCTCAGCCCAGCGGCTGCGGTCGTTTTGCGCCGGTAGCTCCGCGGCGTCCAAGCCGAGCCCGGCCAGCATCGCCGCGTAGAACTGCGGCTCGATGGCGCCCACCGCGACATAGCGACCGTCCGCGCACTCGTAGGTGTCGTAGTAAGGCGCACCGGTGTCCAGCATGTTGGTGCCGCGCTCGTCGGTCCACATACCCATGGCGCGCATGCCCCACATCATCTGGATCAGCACCGAGGACCCGTCGATCATCGCCGCGTCGATAACCTGGCCTTTGCCAGACGTCTGCCGCTCCCAGAGCGCCGCCAGGATCCCGAGCAGCAGGAACATCGACCCGCCGCCGAAGTCGCCGACCAGGTTCAGCGGCGGCACCGGCCGCTCGTTGACTCGGCCGATGGCGTGCAGCACGCCGTTGAGCGAGATGTAGTTGATGTCGTGACCGGCCTGCTGGCTGCGTGGTCCGCTTTGTCCCCACCCGGTCATCCGGCCGTAGATCAGCCGGTCGTTGACCTTGGCGCAGTCGTCAGGGCCCAGGCCCAAGCGCTCGGTGACGCCCGGCCGGAATCCCTCGATCAGCACGTCAGCCTTCGCGACGAGCTTGAGGACAAGCTCGCGGCCCTGCTCGGACTTGAGGTCGGCGACGACGAAGCGTCGGTTGCGCAGCATCGGGTCGGTGCCGCTGGCGCCCGGCCGGTCGATGCGCACGATGTCCGCGCCGAGGTCGCCGAGGATCATCGCGGCGTGCGGGCCCGGCCCGATCCCGGCGAGTTCGATGACTCGCAGTCCTGTCAGCGGTCCCGCCATCTCTCCCGACCTCCTTGTCGACAGACCAATTAACCCGCGTGGCGATCGCAAGCGCGGCGCAGCCGGGCGCAGCGGGTCGCCACTAGAACAATCGCATCTTCGCAGTCGGCCTGGATGGCGCTGCACCCCGGTCGCTTAAGGTGATCTCCATGACCGCCATCGATTCCGGAATCGACACCCTCGCGCCCGTCAGCGGGCTTGCCGTCACCCTCGCGGACGGGGTGCTTTCGGTGACGATCGATCGTCCGGAGAGCCTGAATTCGCTGACGTTGCCGGTGCTCACCGGGATCGCCGATGCGATGGAGCAGGCAGCGAACGATCCGCGAGTGAAAGTGGTGCGCCTCGGCGGCGCCGGCCGCGGCTTCAGCTCCGGCGCAGGGATGAGCGCCGACGACGTGGCAAGCGGCGGCCCGGGGGCCGAGCTCATCTTGGCTGTCAACCGCGCTATCCGGGCCATCGTGGCGCTGCCGCAGCCAGTTGTGGCGGTCGTTCAAGGACCGGTCGCCGGCGTTGGGGTATCTCTGGCCATCGCCTGCGACCTGATATTGGCCTCGGACACAGCGTTTTTCATGCTCGCCTTCACAAAAATCGGCCTGATGCCCGACGGCGGTGCTTCGGCGCTGGTCGCCGCCGCGATCGGTCGAACACGTGCGATGCAAATGGCGTTGCTCGCCGAGCGGCTACCCGCCGCCGATGCACTGGCCGGCGGCCTGATCAGTGCCGTCTACCCCGCCGACGAGTTCGAGGCCGAGGTGGACAAGGTGGTGTCCGGACTGCTGTCCGGCCCCGCGGTGGCGTTCGCCAAGACCAAGGAGGCCGTCAACGCGGCGACGCTGCCGCAGTTGGAGGCTGCGCTACAGCGCGAACTGGAGGGTCAGCAAGTCCTGCTGGCTTCCCCCGACTTCCGCGAGGGGGCAAGGGCTTTCCAAGAGCGTCGGACACCGAACTTCACCGACAGCTGACTCGCGAACTCACAGACCGAACAGCGGGGGCAGCGCGAGCAGCATCACTAGGCTCCACACGAAGTGGGTCAGGATCGGTGCGAGCACACCACCGGTCGCGCGGCGCTCCCATGCGCACACCGTGCCCAAGAAGATAGCGGCGAACCCGAGCATCAGGTTTCCACTGGCCAACGTCGCGACCACGTATACGACGGTCGAGATGAGTACCGGCTGGTGTCGACCCAACGCCGTGTAGAGCGCGCCGCGGTAGAACAACTCCTCAGCGATCCCACCGAGCAGCGCGACGGTCAAGGTGAGCCGCCACGATCCCTGGTCGGTGTAGTACAACACTCGGGTAATCAACTCGGAGACCGCGGGAATCTGCCTGGCGATCAACCCGCCGACCACGAAAGCGCCACCGACCACCAGACCGACGACGGTGCCGGATATCACCGGACGCTGGTTGCGGCCACGCCAGCGGACGCCGCCCAGATGCAACGGACCGGAGGCCAGTGCCCCGAGCGCCCATATCGCGGCCAGCAGCAGCGACAACCAGTAGAAGCTCGGCTCGCCGGGATGCCGTCGCAGCGCGAACCCCAACGCCGCCGCGCCCAGCAGCAGCACGACCACCACAACGATTCGACGCCGGAGCACGGTCGACGGCGGTTCATTGTGCGGCACAGCAACATTGAAGATCCCGCGACGAATTTCTTCGACGGCGCTGGGATGCGGACGACTAGTCAGGTCTGTCATGCGAAGCGCACCTTCGGTGTCAGAGTGATCAGCATGTCGAGGCCGGTTCGCAGTGCACCGGCGATGGGTCCTGGGACCGCGTCCATCAACGCGAGACCGGGC
>NZ_JBAUZA010000134.1:0-7429 GCF_049585075.1 Mycobacterium sp. | reverse complement strand
GGGTTGGCCCATCGATGCCGCACAGGCACCGCGCTAGTCGACGAGATTCCGGGGCGGTAGTGCGCGAATGGGCCTGTTCGGCAAGCGAAAAACCCGCGCGACGCGTCGCGCCGAGGCCCGGGCGATCAAAACCCGAGCCAAACTCGAGGCGAAACTGGCCGCGAAAAACGAGGTGCGCCGGTTCAAAGCCGCGCAGCGCGCCGAGTCGAAGGCACTCAGGGACCAGCTGAAGGCGCAGCGTGACAGCGACCGGGCGGCGTTGAAGGTTGCCGAAACAAAACTCAAGGCGGCGCAGGAGGGCAAGTTGCTGTCACCGACGCGGATTCGCCGGATCCTGACGGTCTCTCGGTTGCTGGCCCCGATTGTGGTGCCGGTGGCCTATCGGGTGGCCATAGCTGCGCGCGGGCTGATCGACCAGCGGCGCGCTGACCAGCTCGGGGTGCCGTTGGCCCAGATCGGCAAATTTTCCGGGCACGGTGGCCGGCTGTCGGCCCGCATCGCCGGCGCCGAACAATCACTGCGCTCGGTGCAGGACAACAAACCCAAGGACGCCGAGACCAAGCAATTCGTGGCCGCGATTTCCGAACGCCTCACCGACTTGTCGGCGGCCATCACCGCTGCCGAGAACATGCCCGCCACCCGTCGCCGGGCCGCCCACGCCGCGATCTCCAGGCAACTTGACGAGGTCGAGGCCGATCTGATGGCGCGGCTTGGATTGACCTGACGTCGCCACCTGAGACAAACGGAGACAAAGGATTACCAATCGGATGACACGGCACCGCAGCCTGGTTTGGCGCGTCTTGATCTCGGCCGCCGCCACCACCGCGCTCTACCTCGGCTCGACCGCCGCCATCGCGCCGGCATCAGCTCACGTTCATGCCAGCAGCGACGACGCCATCCGCGGCGGCATGGCGATAGTCACCTTCCAGGTGCCCAATGAGTCCACTAAGGGGGCAGCGACGACCGCTTTCAGCGTCGATCTGTCCAATGTCACTTCGGTACAGACCGAAACCCAGCCGGGTTGGACGGCCAAACTCGACCGCGACTCGGCGTCGGGCACCGTCCACTCGGTCACCTGGACGGCAGACTCGAAAGGCGGCATCCCGGTCGATCAGTTCGGGATCTTCCGGATATCGGTGAAGCTGCCCGACACCGACACCGTCAGCTTCCCCGCGACCCAGACCTACGGCGATGGATCGGTGGTCAAGTGGGATCAGCCCCCACAGCCCGGCGGGGCCGAACCGAGCAATCCGGCGCCGGTGCTGACGCTGACCGAAGCGTCGGGGCCGCCGTCGACCCATCATGCGAACCCAAGCAGCACCACCGCGCCGACCGCCTCGGTCGCATCGCAGACGCAAAAGCCAAGAGCAACAGCCGATAACACCGCCCGGGTGCTCGGCGGAGTCGCCCTACTCCTCGGTGCGCTGGGTATCGGTGTCGCACTGGTGGCTCGACGGACATGAGCCGACGAGCACGCATGGCTGCGGTGAGTCTGCTCTTGGCGGCAATCGCCTTCGCCGCCACCTTGACTGCCGGAGCCGCGAGTGCGCACGCCGCCCGGGTGTCGACGGACCCCGCCGACAAGGCCGTTGTCAGTGCCGGTCCGTCGCACGTCAGCGCGGTCTTCAATGAGCAGCTGCAAACCACGTTCGCCGCAATGACAGTGGTCGGACCGGACGGCAACCTATGGTCTTTCGGGCAACCACAGGTGCAGGGCGCGGTGGTCAGCGTCGGCGTACGCCCGCTGGGACCGACTGGCGACTACACGGTGAATTACCGGGTGACGTCGGCAGACGGGCATGTGGTGACTGGATCGTGGTCGTTTCAGCTGACGACGCCGGGCACCGGCACACCCGGTCCGGCGGCGGAACCCCCGGCCAACTCCGGCGACGATGTCCCTATCTGGCCCTTCGCCGTCGGTGCGTTGGTACTGGTCGGCGGCGCGGTGCTGTGGCAGGCGCGTAATCGGCCCTGACTGCGCGGATTGGCGGCCCTGGCATGATGGATTCGACTGGTGGTCGGTGTAGGCGACGAGAAACTGCAAAGGAGCAGCCGAATGGCAGACCCGCAGGATCGACCGGACGACACAGCGGATTCCACACCAGAACACGCACCCGGCGCCAGCCCCCCACCGCCCGCTCCGCCCCCACCAGCGGCCGACGCAGCACCTCCAAAACCGCCGGAACAACCCGCGGAAATGTCACCGCCGCCGGCCAAGGCTCCGGATAAACCGGCGAAAAAGACGCCCGCCAAAAAGGCGGCCGCCAAGGCCGCGAAAGCGTCGAAGAAGGCGGCAGCTAAAAAGGCGGGCGCAAAAAAGGCGCCGGCCAAGAAAGCCGCCGCGAAGAAGGCGCCCGCCAAAAAGGCCGAGCCCGGTGCAGCCAAGCCGCTAATCCAACCGCCGCCGACGCCACCTCGCATCGAAACCAACGGCCAGCTTGCCGCAGCAGCGAAAGATGCTGCAGCACATGCGAAGTCGACGGTGGATGCGGCGAGAAACCCAGTCTCAGGGGACGCCGGCCTGTCCTCGGCTGGTCGTTCGCCAGTGCCTTTGGCCGTGGCGATCGTGATCAGTCTGCTGGCCTTGCTGTTGGTGCGCCAGCTTCGTCAACGGGGCGCCAATCGCGATGAATAGCATGGCCCGGTGACGGTGATGTTCCGGCCCACGGCCGACCTGGTCGACGATATCGGGCCCGAGGTACGTAGCTGTGATGTCCAGTTCCGTCAGTTCGGCGGGCGGACGCAATTCGCGGGCCCGATCAGCACGGTGCGCTGCTTGCAAGACAATGCGCTGTTGAAGTCGGTGCTCTCGGCGCCCGGCGACGGCGGTGTGCTGGTGATCGACGGCGAAGGCTCGTTGCATACCGCGCTGATCGGCGACGTCATCGCCGAGTTGGCCCGCTCGAACGGTTGGGCCGGGCTGGTGGTGCACGGCGCCGTCCGTGATGCCGCGGTCCTGCGCGAACTCGACCTCGGCATCAAGGCGCTCGGCACCAACCCTCGCAAGAGCAGCAAGACCGGCGCCGGCGAACGAAACGTCACGGTCAGCTTCGGCGGAGTGACTTTCGTACCGGGGGACATCGCTTACAGCGACGACGACGGGATCGTCGTCGTCGCCGCAGCAGCTACCGGCTAAACCATCAGGGCGGCAGGCTTTTTGGCGAACTGCAGGGCCTCGTCGTCGACCCGGCCACGCCGGATCAGCTGCAGGTCGAGCAGATAGTTCTGCTTGAGCCGCCACGGGCTGACCGAGCCGGCCTTCGGCAGGTAGTCCAATGCCCGCAACACGTAGCCAGGGGTGAAGTCCATCAGCGGACGCTCGTCCACCGAGTCGCCCGGATGTTGCGGCACCACGGTGTCGTAGCCATTCGCATCCATGTAGTTGAGCACCCGGCAGACGAACTCCGATACCAGGTCGGCCTTCAGCGTCCAGGATGCGTTGGTGTAGCCGATGGTGAACGCCATGTTCGGCATGTCGGTCAGCATCATGCCCTTGTAGGACATCAAGTCGTTGAGTTCTACGGGCATGCCGTTACGCCGAATCTTGGCGCCACCGAATAGCTGCCGGTTCAAACCCGTTGCGGGGATGATGATGTCGGCTTGCAGCTCGGTACCCGAGCTGAGCTTGATGCCGGTTTTGGTGAACCGGTCGATGGTGTCGGTGACGACGTCGGCCTGGCCCTTGCGGATGGTCTTGAACAAGTCGCCGTTGGGCGCCAAGCACAGGCGTTGGTCCCACACGTTATAGCTCGGGCCGAAATGCTTCTCCACGTCGTACCCGTCGGGCAGCCGTCGCTTGGCCATCGTCAGCAGGGTCTTGCGCATGTAGGCGGGGAATTTGCGGGCAAGCTGGTACTGCGCCGTGCTGAAACCGATTGCCTTCCAACGGTTCACGACGTGCGCGGCCCGGGCCGGCAACCACCGGTTGGCCCGCTCGGCGACGGGATCGATCAGCGGCAGCGAGCCGATGTAGGTCGGTGAGCGCTGCAGCATGGTGACGTGGCCGGCGCCGGAGTTCACCAATGCCGGGATCAGCGTGACCGCAGTGGCGCCGGATCCGATGACCACGACCTTCTTGCCTGCGTAGTCGAGGTCCTCCGGCCAGTGCTGGGGATGGATGATCGTGCCCTGGAAGTCTTCGGCGCCTTCGAATGTCGGCGAGTAGCCCTCGTCGTAGTTGTAGTAGCCGCTGCAGGCGAACAAGAACGAGCAGGTGATCTCGTCCTGTCGGCCGTCGTTGTCCACGGTGACGATCCATTGCTTGTCGGCGTCGGACCAATCGGCGGCCACCACCTGGTGGCGGTAACGGATGTGCCGGTCGATGCCGTTCTCCGCCGCGGCCTCCTTGATATAGGCCTTGATCGACGCGCCGTCGGCGATCGACTGAGCCGATTCCCACGGCTTGAACCGGAAGCCGAGCGTGAACATGTCCGAGTCGGAGCGGATGCCCGGGTAGCGGAACAAGTCCCAGGTTCCGCCGAGGTCGTCGCGGCGTTCCAGGACGGCGTAGCTCTTGGATGGGCAGCGGTCCTGCAGGTGCCAAGCGGCGCTGATACCGGAGATGCCGGCGCCCACGATGAGGACGTCGAGGTGTTCAGTCATGGCGCCACGCTATCAACAGTGTGTTGAGTGCGTCAACACCCTGTCGAATTTGTCAACACCGTGTAAAGTAACGGCCGTGACTACCGTCAGCTCCCCCCGCAGCTCGCGCGGGCGTCGCTCGGCCCGCCCGTCCGGCGACGACCGTGAGCAGGCGATTCTGGCGACAGCCGCGCGGCTTCTGGAAGAGCGCTCGTTTGCTGACATCTCCGTCGACGACCTGGCCAAGGGCGCGGGCCTGTCCCGACCGACCTTCTACTTCTATTTCAAGTCGAAAGAGGCGGTGCTGCTGGCGCTGCTCGAGCCGATGATCACGCGCGCAGACGCGGAATACGAAGGCGCGGCGCAACGGCTACCTGCGGATCCCCGACGTGTTTGGCGCGCCGGCATTAAAGCCTTTTTCGTCGCTTTCGACTCACATCGGGCGGTGGCCCGAGCCGGTGCGGAGGCGGTGGCAAGCAGCGCAGAGGTTCGGGCGGTGTGGTCAGGCTTCATGCAGAAGTGGATCGACCAGACGGCCGCGCTGATCAGCGCGGAACGCGCGCGCGGCGCGGCGCCGGAGACCATTCCGGCGGTGGACCTTGCCACCTCGCTGAATCTGATGAACGAACGCACCATGATGGCCGCCCTGTCTGCTGAGCAACCGGCCGTCGACCATGACCGCGTCGTCGACACCCTTGCCCACATCTGGGTCACCAGCATCTACGGGCAATCTAGCTAACGTCAGCGGTCGGTGCGAACATATGTTCGTGCGGACCGACGCATCCATCCTCCACGCGGACCTCGACTCGTTCTACGCGTCGGTCGAACAACGCGATGACCCGGCCCTGCGTGGCCGGCCGGTGATCGTCGGCGGCGGAGTGGTGCTGGCGGCCAGCTATGAAGCCAAGACCTACGGTGTGCGCACCGCGATGGGCGGTGCGCAGGCCCGCCGGCTGTGCCCGCACGCCGCGGTGGTCCCGCCCCGGATGGCCGCATACACGCAGGCCAGCGACGCGGTGTTCGAGGTCTTCCGCGACACCACTCCCCAGGTCGAAGCGCTGTCGGTGGACGAGGCCTTCCTGGACGTCGGCGGACTGCGCCGGGTCTCCGGAACACCGGTGCAGATTGCGGATCGACTGCGCAGCCAGGTACGTCGACGCGTCGGGCTGCCGATCACCGTCGGGATCGCACGGACGAAATTCCTCGCCAAAGTCGCCAGCCAGGAAGCCAAGCCGGACGGGCTGCTGCTAGTCCAACCTGGCCGAGAGCTGGCCTTCTTACATCCGCTGCCGGTGCGCCGGCTGTGGAGCGTCGGTGCGGTGACCGCCGAGAGGCTGCATGCCCACGGCATCGAAACCGTCGCCGACGTTGCCGAGCTCAGCGAGTCGATGCTGGCCTCGTTGGTCGGCGGGGCGATGGGCGCCCGGCTGTATGCGCTGGCCCGCAATGTCGATGCGCGGCGGGTTTCCACGGGCGTTCGCCGGCGTTCGGTGGGCGCGCAGCGCGCGCTTGGCCGCGCGGGCAACACCATGTCACCGGCTGAGGTCGACGCGGTGGTGATCAACCTGATCGACCGCATCACCGGACGGATGCGGGCCGCCGGGCGCACCGGGCGCACCGTCACATTGCGGTTGCGGTTCAACGACTTTGGCCGGGCCACCCGATCGCACACGTTGCCGTGGGCCACGTCCTCGACGCAAACCATCCTCGCCACCGCGCGGCACTTGGTCGCGTCCGCTGCACCGCTGACCGTCGAGCGTGGTTTGACGCTGGTCGGGTTCGCCGTTTCGGAGATCGACCGCAGCGGCGCCGAGCAGCTGATGCTGCCGTTCACCAGGGCGCAAAGCCACCCCGCGGCCGTTGACGCGGCGGTCGACCGGGTGCGTAGCCGCTATGGCCGATCGGCGCTCACCCGCGGAGTGCTGGTCGGCCGCGATCCCGACCTGGAAATGCCGCATCTACCCGACTAGAGGTGTTGTCGCGATTCAGCGAACAAATTAGCGGTCAGCGAGGTCGCCGCGGCTTGTCATAATTTCACAATGACTGCGCCTGCCAACCGTGCGACGACGATCGCCGGGTGGTTTACCGCGGTGGTTTTGTGCGCGGTGACGACACTCGTTCTGCTTATCTTCATCGACGGCTACGTCCTGGCGATGCATCATCGGCTGCCGCCCAATGGCACATTCGGGTTTCGCGATGAGACGACACTTTCCTGCCTGTCGGCATGGTATGCCGGGCAGAAAGCAGGGTTCACCTGGTTCCTGTTCGCCGGTGGCCCGCTACTGGGTTTCAACATCGCGTCTTGCGTTTCCGCGGCGATAAAGCGGCGTTCACCATCGGAGGTTGCCGCGATGTCCATGGTGACGCTGTTGCTCGTAGGCGTCGTCGCTGTGATCGCTGGAATACACGCCGACAGCGTCGCCCGTGCCGTCGACAAGGCCAGCTGCTCTCCCCCTCCCCTTCAGCAATTCGCGCCGAGCTTCAATGTCCCCCACCATCTCGGCGCTACGTTGGCGGCGGCGTCCTTCGCGTTCGTGCAGATCCTCACCGGGGTGCTGCTCATCCGTAACTGGTCACGCGCTGCTAACGGAAAGCTTCAGCGCAATCCCTATCTCGGCATCCGCACCCCGTCGACGATGCGCAGCGAGCAAGCATGGGTGGCCGGCAACCGCGCCGCGTTACGCCTGGTGCCGCTGTATCTGCTCACCGGCGTCGTCACAGTCCTCGCGCTGCTCGCCGTCGCAATGCTTACCTCAACAACCATCGTGATAGTCACCGGAATCTGTTGCCTTGCCGTCTTTTTCGCGCTGATCATTTACACCGCGGCCTTCGCCAGCCGGTTCGCGAG
>NZ_JBAUZA010000133.1:0-3654 GCF_049585075.1 Mycobacterium sp. | reverse complement strand
GGCGGCCGCCTCAGTGCTGCCCGCCGCCAGTGCACTGGCCGGGGATTTGAGCGGACAGCCGAACCTCAGCGCATTGCTAGCCGACCTCAGCACCTACACAACAACAGAGCTCAGTGCGCTGTTCGGATCCAGCACAGCGGCGGACGCCACCTCAGCGTTGGGTGCCGATCTGCTATCCAGCCTCACCGGGTTATTCGCGAACCCGGTCGACTTCCTTTCTCTATGAGCCGGCGGTCCAACGGCATTTAAGGGCTTTGCACTCGCGCCGTCTCGATGGCCGCGCTGACTGATTCGCTACGCTGTCATCCGCACGCAACTCCGGACGTGCCTCGCCACGTCGCCCGCCGGATCGTCGATATCGTTGCAAGGAGCCCTGATTCGATGACAGCCAAGTCCGTTGCTCTGGTCACGGGAGCGACGAGCGGTATCGGTGAGGCGACTGCCTACCTGCTGCAGGCCCGGAATTATGTGGTGTTCGCGGTCGGCCGCAATCCGACTGCTCTCGAGAGCTTGCAGTCACGGGGCCTGCAGGCCCGCGCCCTCGACGTCACCGACGAGGCCGCGGTGACCCGACTTCTGGAGGAAATCCACACCGCCTACGGAGGCGTCGACGTTCTGGTCAATAGCGCCGGATTCCCGCTTCCCTGCCCTCTCGAGCAAGTGACGTTGGACCAATTGCGAAACCTTTTGGAGACCAACGTGATAGCGACGCTCAACCTCTCACAGGCCGTGCTACCCAGCATGCGCGCTCGGGGAACGGGCGCCATCGTCACCATCGGGAGCACCGGCGGGCGGTTCACCAGCCCGGGCGCGGGCGCCTACCACATCGCCAAGTACGGCGTCGAGGCGCTTTCGCTTGCTCTCCGGGCCGAAGTAGCGCAGTTCGGGGTCCGCGTTGTGCTGATCGATCCGACCGGGGTGCGTACCAGGTTTGTCCAATCCCAACTCGAAGCCACGCACTCATACTCCGATGACGATCCGTACGGCGAGTTCAAACGCCGCTACGCCGACACCACGCGGGCCTTGACCAAGATGCCGGGCATGATGGTCAGCGCCGACACCGTCGCCCGCGCGGTGCTCCGGGCCATCGAGGCGAAAAACCCCAAGCCCCGCTACATCGTCGGCGCGTCGGGAAAGGCCTCTGTGCTTGCCCGAGCGCTACTGACCGACCGGATGTGGGATCGGGTCATGAGCAGGGGCTTGAGCGCGTAGCCCGTGAGCCACAGCGTGTCGGACCCGCCGTGCGCCGTGCCCACCGCGGGTTGCGGCTTAGAACAACGTCAGCAGGTCTGCCGGCAAAGTGCTCGCGAAGTTAGCTGGCAGGTCTGCGGCGAGGGACGCCAGCATTGCGCTGAAGTCCGCTTGCAGTTGCGTCGTCAGATCCGCCGTCATAGTGGATAAGAAGTCCGAAATCGAGGACGTACCCAGCATCGCTGTCAACGCGGTCATGCTCGACGCCAACTGGCTGGGATCGACGCTGCTCGCCGCTTCCGCCGGGTAGGCACCCGGGTCGTTCAGCGGCGGAACGTTGAAGCCGAGTTGCTCCCAGAACTGGTGGAATTGGGGTGCCAGTGTGGCGATATCGAAGCTGCCCGGCGTGTTGTTGCCCACGTATGGCGGGTCTTGGAAGTCCCAGAAGTTGTGATTCTGCAGCAGCGCAATGGAATTCGCGATCTGCTCGGCCGTCGGGACATTGGCCGTGCCGTTGCCGTAGTCGGCCAGCCATTCGTTGATCACCGGATTGCCCGGCATCATGTTTCCGATTTCCTTGATCAGGTCCGGGTAGTCCATATGCGCGCTGGTGATCGGGGCGCAGGTGTCTGCACAGAAGGGGCTTCCCGGAGTGAACGGATCGAAAAATGTCAAGCCCGCCATGAAGGCCTGCATGGTCTGCGCGATCTCGGTCGGGTCGCCGTAGATCGGGTCGATGCCGGTGCCGCCGAGGCCGGTAGTCACGGGGTCTGCCATCAAGCTGTTGAAGAAGTTTTCGACCGGCACCCAGGGTTCAAATGTGTAGGTTTCGCCGGACCACGGCATCGCGTCGCCGACGCCCGTGCCGGGGATACCTTGGCCGCCGAGAAGACCAGTCATCGATGACCAACCATCGAAGGAATGAACGGCGCCGCTGGGGTCGGTGCTGCCGTCTGCCGCCGGATCGAAGAAGAACTGACCGTTGACGTACTGCGCGTTGAACCAGTTGTCGAAAAGCGGGAATTTCTCCTGGCCGGACAGGACTTGCCCCAGCCACGCGTAAAAGTCGACCCCTTGCAGCCCGGTGATCGGACTCGACGGCTCAAACGGCGCACAGGCCGCGGCGTCGCAGGAGGCACTCGTCGGTAGCTCAGAGGCGACGAAGCCCCACAGCTGCTGGCCCAGCCCCGCGCTGAAGTCGGTTTCCGGTGCATTCATTCCGCTCAGCTCGGGGAACGGAATCAAGAAGTTTTCGACCGACATGAAGTGGGTCGGGTCGCCGGGGTCGACTCCCCAGAGGTTCGTTGGGCTGACGACGAACCACGGGCCGGCCATAAACAGGTTGTCGGTGAAGAATTGCGTTGCATGAAGCTCGTTGGCCGGAATATTGACCAGGTCGTAGAACAAATTCAGCGGGATGTTGGCGATGGATGAGTCGACCAGACGCGTCGCCATGCTGACGACGGGCAGCTCGGCGACCCGCGGCACGATCGGAGTGACGGCAACGACGCTGGTCGCCGCGAGTGCGGCGGCGGCCATGGCGTAGCGACGCGAAACAGCCTGCATGACGCCCCCTAAGTCAGTTCGATTGATCCGTGCGCTGAACTTACACTAAGAGAATCTAAGTTCGGACAAAAACTGAAGGAAATCGCTAAAACGGATCGTGATCAGGCTCACATATATTTACGTGCTGTGCAATAAGTGATCGCATGTCCAATTTATTGGACAGATCATCTGACTGATGCCCGGTCAGGATCGAGCCAGGCTCGGTTCGCCACAGGTGTCGAGATGGGTCACCTGCTCGACGGGAGAGCTACTCCAGGCGCGTGATTACAAACCGAGCCCGGCCAGCATTGCCGCCCAATCCATCGCCATCGACGAAGGATCGAAAGCGGCTCCCGAAGAGACCCAATCGGCCGCGAGCTGAGCGGGGTCGAACGCGTTCAGCAGCGAGGTCCAGTCGGTCGCGAGCTGAGCGGGATCGAACGCGTTCACCAGCGAAGTCCAGTCGCCGTTCAGCTGTTCGGGAGCGAATGCACTCAATAGCGCCGAAAAATCGTACGGCTGAGGGTTGGAGCTGGGATCGAAGCCAAGCGATGTCCAGAAGTTGTAGAACCACTGCGCCGTCTCGGTGAAATCTGGGCCGCTCCCGGCCGGCGGGCTCGGGTTGTCGAAGTCCCAGAAGCCTTGCTGCAGGATCTCGATCGCCCTTTGGATCTGGTCTTCGGTCGGGACATTGGCGACGCCGTTGGCGTAGGCGTTCAGCCAGGTCTCGATCGTTTCGTTCCCCGGCCAGGCTTGATTAATGGCTTGCACCAAGTTGATGTAGTCGGCGTTTGCGTCGGTGACTATCGTGCACTCTCCCGGGCAGAACGGGCTACCGGGCGTGAAGGGATCGAACGCCATCAACGACGCGGCAGTCAGCGCCTGCAGTGCCCGGCCGATCTCCTCGAAGCTCGGAAT